>NZ_WHJC01000065.1 GCF_009295725.1 Clostridium tarantellae | reverse complement strand
GTCCTTACAAAGAAGAGTTTATGAATATATTAAATAATATAGGTGCCTTAAAGGCTCTGCCGTGATATGAAAAATATATAATTTAATATCGAAAAATAAGGAATTTCCGCAAGTCCGTAGGGATACTCTGACCTTTTTAGATATATAAAATAAAATTTATAAATTTTCTATGCTAAAATAAAAATTCTTTTAAAAAATAAACACCAAACCATATATTTAGATATTTTTATCTTCTAAAAAATAGTTTGGTGAATAATTCGGGTATATTTATATACTAATTATAATACATCTAAAATATTATCAATAGTTTGCTTAACTATTGATAAATAAGCTATAATTTAACTATCAATTTAATTGAGAGGTAATTCTATGAATGAGAGTAATTTAAGAAAAATCTGGTTTATAACTAGACCAGAAAGAGACCCTTCGTTTCATGAGGAAGCATTAAAAGCTTTATTTAAATCTACTAATAACTTTACTATTAAGTGGGCTGGAAATAGACAAGCTCACAAAGATTATGAGCAAGCATTGATTGATATAGGTATAAAAAGAAACTCTATTAGTGATAGTGGTTCAGGTGGTAGAACTTGGGCTAGCCTATTAAAAACATTCTCCTATTGCTATACTGATACAAATGGATTCCTAATTCCAACAAAAGTATCTAATGAAATATTAAATGGTAATAATATATTTGAAAATATAAAAAAGCAAATTCTAACTTTACAAATTCCTAATTCATATTTTCTTGAAAAAGGATTTAAACCTAAATATGATTCAAATTTTGCAATCTTACCTGTAAGATTTCTAATAAAATTATGTATTAATTCACAATTGTCATATCATTTAACCAAAGAAGAAATTACATTTATAGTTATGACTGCTCAACGAGAAACAGATTTAGAAAACATAGTATCTAAAGTTCAGTCATTTAGAAATATGTCTACAGAAGATAAAAATGATTATAAGACTATGGTTTCAAGTGAATACGAGCATAGAGAACGTTCTGATAAAGGTTCTAGAGATTTTTATGCAGCTCATTCAGATGTAGCTCATACATTTATGCTTATAGCTGAATATACTGGACTAGTTCAATATGATAGAGGTATAAATGCAAAAATATCCGTTCCATTATATAATCTTTCGAGTGTTATTTCAGATTTAGAATATTATGACACCCGTTATCCATTTAATAATAGATATTTGTTTTCATTAGAAAGAATGGCTGAAGTTAATGGATTAGATATTAATTCTTACAAAGCTAGCAGATATGGCGATATAAAGCCAGCTACAAACTCTTATAAAAAGTTAAAAAAAGCAGAGAAGCTATTAAACCAATATCCTAACCCATCAACTTTATCTAATGATAAAATTATAGAAATATTATCATCATCATCTTTTTCTATTGCTGAATCAAAAAAGATATCTGAATATATTAAATCTAATACTATAATGGAAACTTTAGATGAGAACTTTGTAAACGGAGTGCTAAACGAACCAAATAATTTAGAATTCGAAAAAAAGATAGGTCGAATATTAGAACAACTAGGCTTTGATGTTTTAATGCATCCCAAAGTTGATGGTGAAAGAACTGAAATAGATATATTATTAAAATATAATGATAATCTCTGTGGCATAATAGATGCTAAAAATTATAAAGAAAAGTTTACATTATCATCTTCACTAGCATCTCACATGATATCAGAATATATATCTAATTATATTAATTACGATAATTATGATTTGAAATTCTTCGGGTATGTGACTTGTAGTGATATTGGTGGTATATCTAATATTTCAAAAATATCTGCTAAATCATCTAATAATGAGATTCTTGGCATTATGATTAATGCAAAAACTTTATTGTCACTTTTAGACTATTGTATATCTAACGATATTCCTCCACAAAATAGGGTAGAATTATTTTTAAAGTTAATCGATAATAGTAGTTATACTTCTTTTACTCAAATATTAGATAAAATATAAAGGATATTACTTATGTAATATCCTTTATATCATCAATATTCCATTTAGCTGGTACTGAATCATATTCTATTCCTGCAAAAGTGTTAAGAATTGCTTTAATAATAATATTAGCTCCCATTGGAGGAACTGCCATTCCTATTTGTCTTCTTACATCTTCTTTGCCACCTTCAAATATATAGCTATCAGGGAAGGTTTGAAGTCTTGCTCTCTCCCTATTCGTTAATGCCCTAGGAATATCATAATGATACATATGTGTACCACCACCACCACTTCCAGTTACAGTATAAGCAGGTAAATTAGGATTCAATCTTTTATAAATATTACTCAATTTAGCACCTTTTACTTTTAACCTTAATTCTTCTGGTATACCTTCATACCAAGCATTTTCACCTGGTGGAATAGCCTCTAACCTTCTTACTGTACTTATCGGATGTTTTGTAAGCTCATTGTTATGTAAAGAATTTTCAACATTACCTTCTAGTTCATAATTTCCATTCTCAAATACATATTTAGAAGTTCTATACTCGTTTTTATTTGGAGTTATTGGTGCTGGAACATTAAATGTTAATCCTAAATCTCTTCTTATTCCTACTATTATTATTCTATGTCTAGCTTGTGGAACACCATATTCCTCAAATTTATAGTAGTGAGGAACTATATTATATCCTCCGTACTCATTAAGATTTTCATTAGATAAGTCTTGTAATATTTTAGTGAATGCATTTCCATCATTAGCATTGCTTAATCCACCAACATTTTCTGCTAAAAACCATTGTGGACTATGATGTCTTAGGACATTTACTCCATATGTATATAATGGTCCAAACTCTCCATTAAAACCTTTTTTCTCACCTACATTGCTAAAGTCATTACACGGAAATCCAAATGTAAATGCATCTATAGGAGGTAATAATTCTATTCTTAATTCTCTTACATCTTTACATATTATTGAAGCATTAGTTTGCGATACCTTATTTTCATTATCTGTTATTACATCTTCACCAGACTCACATATATTTCTTGCAAAAGTTCTACATGCTGAATTATCATAATCATTTGCCCAAACATGTTGCACTCCATACTCTTCTCCATTTTCCATAAAAGAAGCCATTTTAGCACCTAATGCTAACCCTCCTGGCCCACAGAACAATTCTCCTTTTCTAAAAATCATACTATTAATCACCTCCTTAACCGATTATATCATACGCGTCAAAATATTGCTGCATTTTTAACAATATTTCTGGTTATTTTATTTATATATTCCTGAATAATTTTAAATCTATTCCCGCTATTCATATATTTACTTTTATTCTAATTTTATGTTATTATTATTCTGTAAATTTATAGAAAGGATGGTTTTTATTATGGCAACTACTGGAGATTTTTTTACTGTAGAATTACAAGATGTGCACTTAAATTGGGGAACTGTTAGTAGTGATGGTTTGAGAAATAGGCATCCTGATGAAGTATACATTCCAATTCATATGGATGTAGCTACACGTTTATGCTTATTTAATGATGGTACTGAATTTACTGTACATGGTCAAAACTTTAGAGTTAAAGCTACTGGTACTCAAGGTACTACTGCTGTATATGGAAAAAACTTGACTAGTGCTAATGGTTTACGACCTCTTGGTAGATATTTAAAAGGTGGTTTAAATGCTACCCCTGGTGATATAGTCCAAGTCGAATGGTTATCAGATACAGAAGTTGAAATATCATTAATTTAATATGTTAACGAGATTTATATAAAATCTCGTTAACATATTAAATTTCAGTAAAAACCTCATTTATTTATGATACGGTTCATTCTTCATAATTCTAAAAGCTCTATAAACCTGTTCTAAAAGCATAACTCTAAACAATTGATGTGGAAATGTCATTTTTGAAAAACATAGTTTATAATTTGCTCTTTTTAAAACTTCTTGAGATAAACCTAAACTTCCACCAATGATAAAAGTTATATTAGAATTACCCATCACTCCACAATTATCTATATATTGTGATAATTCTTCTGAAGTTAAGTGCTTACCTTTTAGATCCATAGCAATTACATGCATATTATCTTTTATTTTAGAAAGTATTAATTGCCCTTCTTTCTCTTTTATTTGTAATTCTTCTTTTTCTGAGGCATTATCTGGAGTCTTTTCATCTGGTAATTCTATTATTTCAAGCTTACAATATCTACTTAATCTTTTTGCATACTCATCTATAGCCTGCTTTAAATATTTTTCTTTTAATTTTCCTACTGAAATTAATGTTATATTCATTTTTTCCTCCGTTAACTTTATCTATTTATACTATGATATGTTAACATAATGATTTTACTCTTAATACTTTTTTTGAAAAAAATAAGACAAATATCAAGTATTTTTACTTAATATCTGTCTTATTATTTCCCCAAAAATTTAATTATTAAATTTTAATATCCTAATTCTTCATTTAGAAATATAACATGTATTCTATCTCCATCTTTTTGATTTTTTATTAAAGTATATTCACGACAAATTCTATCTTCACTGGTACAATCCATACAGTATCCTACTTTTGCACAGGGTGTTTTTTTATTTAATCTTTTTGCATTAGCTGGAGCAGATACTCTTCTGTTTCTTTCTATTGCTTCTTTTATGTTTTTAACTATTTTATTTACTCCAACAACTACTATAACCTTATCTGGTCCATATAGCATTGCTGCCACTCTATTTCCATTACCATCTACATTATAAAGATATCCATCTTCAGTTATAGCATTGGTACTTGTAAAATATGCATCACAAGAAAAAGCCTTTCTGTATATTTCTTTTATTTCTTCTGGAGTTAATCCCTCTTTATATCTATCTATAAAGTCATATCTGCCATTTCTTAGGTGTTCTATAACTTCTGTATCAAATAAGGTCATAGAGCCTCCACAAGCTACTTTAGAGCCTTTTAACACTATATCATCTATTTTTTGTTTTAATTCTTCTTTATTATCTACTAAATATCCTTTTATATTATTTTTTTCAAGAGCTTTTATTGTCCTACTTATTTTTTTTTCATTAACCCAATTCATGTTGTTGTCCAAATAAACCATCTCCCAAATAATATTTTTCTTGTATATTATATCACAACAAATTAACAAATTATTACTTTTCCATTATATAAAAAAGAAGATAGGATTATCCTACCTTCTTATCTTAAACTATTTTCCACAACATTTTTTGAATTTTTTTCCACTTCCACAAGTACAAGGATCATTTCTTCCTACTTTAACTTCATTAACAACTGTTTTTGAAGATTTGTATTTTGATTGAATCTCTTTTCTTTTTTCTGGTGAGAATATTGCATCCCATTGTGGTAAATTAAATAAGTAGTCTGCTTTAGCATCTAACATATTGAAATATAAATTTTCTAAATCTATATCAAATACTAATTCTGTATCAGCTTCTACCTTTTCTAAATCATATGGAGTTTTTAAACTATCATTTATTCCATCAACAAATCCCATGATGAACTCTGGAGTTGTTCCAAACTCTTTTGCTAATTCTGCTATTGTTGTTTTTTTAGCTTCTGTATGATTAGCTAATAATTTAGTATATATTCTGCTTTCTATATCGCTATACTCATCCCAAAAAGCAGCTTCACCTTTAACTTTTACATAATCTACAACCATGTCTGTCCATTGCTTATATAAACTCATTTTTCCTTCTCCTCTTTCCTTTTAAAAATCTTTGATAATATAACACAAACCTCTCTATACAAAATTATAATAAGTTAATAAGTTTTTTTCAATATTTTCCTATTTAATTTCATATTTAGATTCTTTTTTGCAATAATCACAGTTCCCTTCCTTATTCTCTATTAACTCTGGAAAAGTTCCATTATCATTAATAAATTCATCAATAGCTATATCTACATGCTGCTGACAGGATAAAATATTATTTCTTTCTAAGTCCATTCAAATCTTCCTTTCCAAAAGGTTTTGATATATCAAAATTTCCCCCTAAAGAATCTATCATTTGATTTTCTACAATAATATTTATCTTATTTACTGATGATAATTGAGTTATAGTAAGAAGTATACTTTCTAAGCATACCTTTTCTTTAGCTACACTCATCTTTATTACTGCATCTTTACTTAAGTTTATTATAGCTATATCATCCTTAATAGTAAATGAAATTAATTTTGTGTTTTTAGGAAGAATAGCTTTTGAACTTCCTTTTATATCTGGTCCTTGTATTAAGGATTGCATTAAATACTGTCCAATTAATTCTTCCCCATTTATAAACAAAGTCTGTTCTGCAACTTGTGGATTTTTTTCATTATTAGTTCCATCAAAGTATATCTTTGTTTTTATTTCACCAATTTCATCATTAATTATCATTTTTAATTTTTCATTGTTTTGTACTGAAAGTTCATCTTTCTTTATGCTATTACAAGATACTAACATTAAAGAAGTTACTATAGCTAAAATTACACCTTTTTTCATCATAAAATCCCCTTAACTAAAAAGTCTAATCTAAAATTTTATGTAACTACTTGGTTTATATCTATCCGCCATTCTCAAGTTTAAACCCTTTCCCACAGCTATTTTATTTTCATTTAGAACATTTAATACAGTAGTATACGCCAGCTCTGGAACATTATTTGTATTACTTAAATGTCCCAACACTATGTTTCTGCTTATTTTATCATTTATATTTAATATATCAACAATAGCTCTACCACAATCTTCATTACATAAATGCCCTATTTCACTTAATACTCTTCTCTTTAAATCATATGGGTAAGGTCCAAACTTTAACATTTCAACATCATGATTAGATTCTAATAACACCACTTGAGAGTCTTTTATGTTTCTTTTTATTTCTTCTGTAAAAGTACCTATATCTGTTACAATACTTGCACTTTTTCCATTTGAACTAAAAGTATAACCCATAGGTGCTATGGAATCATGTGGAGTATTAAAACAAACAATATCTAAATCTTTAATTGTAGTTACACTTCTTTTTTGAAGTACTTTTATATTTTTGTCTTTTATATTTCCCAGTGATTTTTCCATAGCTAACCATGTAGCTTCATTAGCATATATGGGAATATCTAATTTTCTTGATATTATTCCAGCCCCTTTTATATGATCACTATGCTCATGGGTGATAAATATTGCATCTATTTCCTTAGGATTTTCATCAATAGTTTGTAACGCTTCTATTATTTTTTTTCCTGATAAACCTGCATCAACTAATACTTTTGTATTATCAGAAGATACAAATATACTATTACCACTACTACCACTAAATAACGAGCAAAATATCATGAAATTTCCCCCAATTTTTATTCTTCTCTTCTTATATCTGCACCTAGTGCTCTAAATTTATCTTCTATATGAGGATATCCTCTATCAATATGTTCTATATTGCTTATTTCTGTTATTCCTTCAGCTGTTAATCCTGCTATTACCATAGCTGCTCCTGCTCTTAAATCCGTTGCTTTTACCGCAGCACCAACTAATTTTTCGTTTCCTTCAATAATAGCTGTTCTTCCTTCAACTTTTATATCTGCTTTCATTTTCTTTAATTCATCAACATGTTTATGTCTATTTTCCCATATTGTTTCAACTATCATACTTTTTCCTATAACACTACTTAATAATGCACACATAGGTTGTTGAACATCAGTTGGAAAACCTGGATATGGAGCAGTCTTTATATTTACACCTTTTAAGTCTCCATCAACATAAACTCTTACTGATTCATCACCTTCTTCTATACAAGCACCCATCTCTAAAAGTTTAGCACTAATTGATTCTAAATGCTTCGGAATTACATTCTGTAAAGTAACATCACCTTTTGTTGCTGCAGCTGCAATCATAAATGTACCTGCTTCTATTTGATCTGGAACTACACTATAATTACAACCTTTTAGTTCCTTAACACCTTTAATTCTTATAATATCAGTTCCAGCACCTTTTATATTAGCTCCCATAGAGTTTAAGAAATTAGCTACATCCACTACATGTGGTTCTCTAGCTACATTCTCTAAAACAGTTTTTCCTTCTGCTAGAGTTGCAGCTATCATAAGGTTTATAGTAGCTCCTACACTAACAACGTCAAAGAAAATATTAGCTCCTACTAATTTTTCTGCAAATATTTTTACAGCACCATGTTCAATAACTACTTTTGCACCTAAAGCTTCAAATCCTTTAATATGTTGATCAATAGGTCTTACACCTATAGGGCACCCTCCTGGCAATTCTACTCTAGCCTCTTTAAAACGTGCTAATAAAGCCCCTATAAAATAATAAGAAGCTCTCATTCTCCTTACATCATCTGTGCAAGCATCCACTGTTATTATATTAGTTGCATCTATACTTAAAGTATTACTCTCTGTCTTTTCAACTACACAACCTAAACTTTTAAGAATTCTTTCTAAGCAATGAACATCTTCTATGTCAGGTATATTATCTATTACACATTTACCACTACTAGCTAATATAGCCGCTGGTAATATAGCTACTGCTGCATTTTTAGCTCCATTTATGTCCACAGCACCTTTTAAGGCATTTCCGCCCCTTATAATTAACTTTTCCATCCACTTCACCCTTGCTATTTTAATTTATATATATAAAACTCGCCATTTTTTTAATTTTTATTCCAATTTATATCCATATTATGTTTTTATAATTAATTTTCTATAATTAACTTAAAATTTCTATGTAATTTATTAAAAATACTTATTAACAATTATTACTCATAATTTTCATTATATCATAATAAGCTAATAATTAAAGTTTTTTTTTATGTAAATGCTTGAATATTATAAAGTATTCTTCAGCATTTCTCAACACTTAAGCATCCATATTTTTTCAATATCATATTCTTTTTATTTTTGTAATATGTTATAATTTATAAAAAAGTTTTGTTTAACTATATTTGGAAAATATTTTAATAGTTAAGAGAGGATTTAAAATGAAATACTATATAGTGGCTTTGTTTGATTTGGATTCTTATAAAAACATCGAGCCAGTTCAAAGGAATTTATTAAGAAGATATAAATTACCCAAAAATCAATTAACCTTACATATTCCTTTAGAAACTGTAGATAATCCAAATTTAGAAAAACTAGATGAAATAATATTAAAAATGATTAAACCATATAAAAAGTTTAAAGTTGAACTTACAGGTAATATATCTTATGGAGAATCTTTTAATAGATTTGTTAAACTTAATATAGAAAATAAAGGATATATAAAAAAGATTCATCGTTCTTTAAATGATATGCTTAAACTCCACGGATTTAATATAAAAGAAACTGTAGATAGCCCCTTATTTATTCCTATTTGCCATATTAACAACAATTTTAAAGACCCTAAAAAAAATTGTTTAACTCCAACTACTATTCCTGTAAAGCCAACTCTTAGACGTAATTCTTTAAAAATTTGTAAAATTGAACTTTGGAAATTATCTAATAATAGAAGAGAAACTATAGTTAAATCTTACGAACTTAAAAATTATTAATAAAAAGGCTATACATAAAAATGTATAGTCTTTTTTTGATTTACATAAAATAACTAAAGTTAAAATATGTAAAATTTGCATTTAAAATTCATATTTTTTGTTTTTGTATTCGTTTTCTAGGCTTTTCAAGTATAAAAAGTTTTTGTAAAATGTGATTATAAGCATTAAGCTTAAGAAGATAGGGGGATATACTCATGGATCTAGATAAATTTTTCTTTCACCAAGAACAATTAAACAAACAGCTTTTAATTGATAAAAGTCTAAACAACTATAAAGTAACAGCTAGAAAACATTTAGCTCTACAAGTTAGACTTAGCGAATTAGCTAATGAAACCAAATGTTTTGTTTATTGGAATCAAAATGATATAAAAATATCTAAACAAATAGTTCTAGAAAAATACATTGAATGTTTAAGTCATATTTTAACTATAGGAATAGATAAAAATTATAATTTGTGCTATTCCATAAAAATTAAACCAAATGATTACTGTTTAAGTGATCAATTTTTAAATTTACTTATAGACATAAATGATTTAATAATATCTCCATCTGTAGATCATTATAATACACTTTTTGAAGATTTTTTAAGTCTTGGAATAACTTTAGGTTTTTCAACTAATAAACTTGAAGAAATATTCTTTTCAAAAGATTTATGTAAAATTGCATTGTAAAAATTCAAAAAATTCTAAAAGTTATGTTAAATACTTATAAATTATTAGTATACAACATAACTTTTTTATTTTACGCACATAATACTTTTGAGGTGATTTTATGCTTGGTATTATAATTGCTATTATTTCTGGTGCCGCTATGAGTATTCAAGGCGTTTTTAATACTAGATTATCTGATAAAATAGGCCTTTGGCAAACTAATGTCATTGTTCAAGGCACTGCTTTTCTTTGTACTTTAATACTACTATTTACTCTTGGCAAAAATGGAAATTGGCAAGAAATTAAATCTGTAAATAAATTATACCTATTAGGCGGATTATTAGGGGTTATTATAACCTATACAGTAATGAAAACTGTTAGTTCCATAGGTCCTACTTGTGGTATATCAATAATTTTAGTTTCTCAATTATTAACAGCAGCTATAATAGATGCTTTTGGTTTATTTAATACTAATAAAATCAAATTTTCACTTAATGAATTTTTAGGTTTAGCTATTATGATAATTGGTATAATAATTTTTAAATGCAAAAAATAATTATATAAATAAAAACTTGCTTAATATAATTAATTAAAAAGTAGTAAGCAAGTTTTTATTTATACAATTTCTAAAATAATATATTAAATTTATCCTAATATCAAAATTAAATATTTTTTCATATAATATACATGATAAATAATTTAGGAGTCTTTAATATGTTTTCTCTAAAAAATAAATTAGATAAAAATTTAAAAACATGTTTAGATAAATCTTATTATAATTCTTATAGAGTACTTATAAAATGCAAAAAATTTTTTGATGATATAGAAAAAAAAATTCCAACCTTAAAGGGTAATATAATTAGAAGCATTGATTCTATTGACATCATCTGTGCAAATCTAAATTCAAAAGCTATCTATAGATTAATAGAATACCCTGAAGTTAAATATATCTGTTTTGATGATTATGCTATTTTAAGTGGTCTTAGTATAAATACAGCTAATTGTGTAAACCTATCTAATGATTTTAAATATTCAGGTAATGGAATTAACATAGGACTTATAGATAGTGGTATTTATCCTCATAAAGATTTATTAACTCCCATTAATAAAATAAAAAAATTTGTAGATTTAATAAATAATCTTAATTTTCCTTATGATGATAATGGACATGGTACAGCATTAGCTGGAGTAATGTGTAGTAGTGGTATTTCTTCTAAGTCCATATATAAAGGTATTGCAACTAAAAGTATGCTTATTTGTTATAAAGCTTTTAATTCAGTAGGAAAAGCCTTTATTTCTGATATACTTTTTTCAATACAAAGCTTAATAAGAGATAAAGATTTCCCAGTAAATATTCTTTGTTTACCTTTTGAACTATTAAATAATGATTTTTTTATTATAGAATGTTTTGATAATATTTTTAAAATAGCAATAAAAAATAAAATAATTCCTATAATTCCAACAGGTAATAATTTGAACATAGAAAATTCTATAAGGGGATTAGCATTATCTGAAAATTGTATAGTTGTAGGAGGGTTAAATACTTGTAAATCCCCTTTTGAGCCATATATATATTCTTCATGCGGAAATAAAAATAATTTACACAAACCACATTTAGTTGCAGCTTGTGTAAATATAATGTGTTTAAATAGTAATATTTCTTATATTTCTGAAAAAAATGGTTTAAAATTATATCCACCTAAACTTGAAAAAGATTATATATCCTTTAATGGTACTTCAATAGCTTGTGCCTATGTATGTGGATCATGTGCTCTTTTATTAGAACATAATCCTAAACTTCAATTTAAAGATATTTGTTCTTTAATTAAAATAAGTTGTAATCCAATTGAAAATTATAATAAAAGTATGGTTGGAGAAGGCACTTTAGATTTATCAAAATTTATTCAATAATTTAATTAATTTTTTTAGATTTTCAGTATATCTAAGTTCAAAGTGTAAATGAGGATTTATACTTCTACTACTATTACTATTCTCCTCCTCAACTCTTTGAACTTTCTCTAACCATAACTAATATATACACATCTGTACAAAATTTAAATTAATTATATACTCTCAAATATTAAAATTAACATAATCAATTTAAATTGGTTATTAAAATACTATTCTTCCTTTATTTCATAATACTCATATTGTTTTTTTAAAAAACATATAAATTACTTTATTCTAAAATATACTTTAATTTTAAAATTCTCTAAAATTATCTTTGTTGTTATAAAAATCTCTCTTTGATATAATTAGAGTGCTTAATATAATTAATTTTAAGAAAGGTGGATTTAATAATGAGCACTTTTATGCTTAAAAACTCAGCCACTAATTTTACTCCTGTAAATAATATATTTATTGATAAATATATGACTAAAGCAAGAGGAGAATTTGTGAAAGTATACTTGTTAATGCTTAAATATAGCATTTCTGGTGAACTTGGAGTAAATTCTTCAATATTAGCTACAAAATTAAATCTTCTTGAATCAGATATTATGAATGCCTTAAATTATTGGAATGATGAAGGAGTTATAAAATTATTACCTATAGACAAAATGAATAATTTTAACATAGAATTTTTAGATCTATATCCAACTGATGATGAATCTACTTCAATAAAGGTTGATTTGCTATCAGCATTAAATGAAAATAATACTAAAGATATGCTAAAAGACATTGAAAAACTTA
Source organism: Clostridium tarantellae (assembly GCF_009295725.1). Taxonomy (GTDB): domain Bacteria; phylum Bacillota; class Clostridia; order Clostridiales; family Clostridiaceae; genus Sarcina; species Sarcina tarantellae. Next base: position 1,508 of record NZ_WHJC01000065.1, on the reverse strand, counting down.
TAGGAAGAACTTTATCACCTATGGAAATGTCATCTTATCTCTCTTGGCAAAACGAATATAATTTTTCATCTGAGCTAATACTCTTATTAATAGAATATTGTGCATCAAAAGGTAAGCGAGATTCTAGATACATAGAAAAAGTTGCTATTTCATGGTATGATTGTGGAATTACAAATATAGATGAAGCTCAAGCTTATATAACAAAAAATGAAGATAAATGGGTAAAAATAAAGAAAATACTAAATTATCTCGGAATAAAAAATCATGAAATAATGAAACCTCAAGAAGATATATTAGAAAAATGGTTATTTACTTTTAACTTTTCTTTAGAACTCATTTTTAAAGCTTGTGATATATGCTTTGAAAGACTTAATAGAGCAGATTTCAAGTACATAGATGGAATTCTTACTAAATGGCATAAAGATCAAATTAAAACATTACAAGATGTTGCTACAAAAGATATTAAAAAGCCTAATCAAATAGTTAGAAATACAAATGTTTCAAATAACTCCCACACCCCTCAAAAGGCTTTAAATTTTACTAATTATTCTCAAAGGGAGTATGATTATGATTTATTAGAAAAACAGTTATTAGGATGGGATGATTAATGATAAAAGGATATCAAAGTCAACTACTAGATATATATGAAAAAATTCGTACAGAAGAAAAGGAGAAATTTAAAAAAAGAGTAACAGAAATAAATAATAAATATCCTGAAATTTTAAATTTAGATAGAGAAATAGGAAAAGCTAGTGTTAATCTTTCTCTTGTAGCATTAAGAAAATCTAATAATAAAAATGAAGAAATTCAAATTTTAAGAAATAAAATTGAAAATATGAGAGCTCGAAAATATGAAATGCTTGTTGCAAGAGGTTATCCTCAGGAATACTTAAACTTACATTTTAGATGTACTAAATGTAAAGATACAGGATTTATAGGCATTTCTAAATGTAGTTGCTTTAAACAAAAATTAATAGAACTTTATTATAAAAATTCTGATATGGAAGAAGCTTTAAAACAAAATAATTTTAAAATGTTTAATGCTAACTATTATTCTAATTTTAAAAATCCAGGAGAAAAATTTTCTCCTAGAGAAAATATAGAAGTAACACTTGATAAAATAGCTAATGAATATCTTCCTAATTTTAAAAATATAAATAAAAATTTATTTTTTTATGGTAATTCAGGTACTGGTAAAACATTTTTATCTTGTTGTATTGCAAAAGAATTATTAGATAAAGGTTTTTTAGTTGTTTATAGAACCTCTGATGAACTAATTAGAAATTTAAGAGAAATACGTTTTGAAGGAAATAACTCCTTAGAAGATTTATTAATTAATTGTGATTTACTTGTTATAGATGATTTAGGAGCAGAACAAATTACTGATTTTTCTATAACTGAATTATTTACATTACTTAATAAAAAACTTCTTTTAAAGAAAAATATGATTATATCTAGTAATTTAGATATTAGAGAATTAAAATCTAGATATGCTGAAAGAATAACTT
>NZ_WHJC01000064.1 GCF_009295725.1 Clostridium tarantellae | reverse complement strand
AAAGTACACCATTCATTACTTTGAATTTTAAGTTGTAATTTATAACCAAAATTTTTTACATAATTTACAACTTCTTCTAAACTCCACTCTACTAATCCTGATATTAAAAGTTTACCATTGTTTTTTAAATGATTATGAATAAAATCCATAAATAATTTAGTTTCTTCTCCTCCTATATTTATAAAAATCCAATCATAAGAATCATTAATAACAATTTCATTATTTAAGATATTTCCTACAAGAACATTAATATTATTTATATTGTTAAGAGATGCATTAAATAATACTTCCTCTTCCACATCTCTAATATCTACTGCTGTTATTTTATTTGCTCCTTTAATAGCAGTAGATAAGGATAAAATTCCTGAACCAGTTCCTAAATCTAAAACAGATAAATTATTAAAATTTTCGTTTAATATAAATTTTAATATATCTTGTGTAGTTTCATGTAAGCCAGTTCCAAAAGCTCCTTGAGATAGAAAATTAATTTTATTTTTTCCTTCAAACTCTTCATTAGGAGAAGCTAAAACCCAATTTTCATCTATGTGAATAGCTGGGAAATTAGTTTCTTCATAAATATTTGATATCTCATTTATTTCATAATCATAATTACATAATATATCACATACTGTTTTTATATAGTTTTTTAAATCTTTTTTATCACCATCAAAAGCAACATTAAGATTAACAATTACATTTTCTTTTTCTTTATACCCATATCCCCATTTATCTGTAGTTATATCTAATGGTGATTGGTAATATACATTGTAAATTTCATTAATTGTTAATAAATCTATTTTTTCATCAACTTTTTCTTTCTCCATTTTAAAAGTTATTATAAACATAAACAATTTCCTCCTTAGTTAAAAGTGTTATCACAAGTTTGAATTATAACACATATTGTTTATAAACCATAATAAATATTAGTTATAAAATAAATTAAAGTTTAATAATGTTTTAAACTTTTAGTAAAACCAAAACTTTTAGGAATAATATAGTGGTCTATAATAGGTACCGTTAAATTCATTAGTATGATTGCATAACTAACTCCTTCTGGATATCCACCAAAAATTCTTATTAATGATGTAATGAGTCCACATCCAAAGGCAAACACAACTTGACCTGATTTAGTCATTGGAGAAGTTGTATAGTCAGTAGCCATAAATATAGCTCCTATTAATAAACCACCAGTTAAAATTTCATAAAATCCATTTTCTTTTAAATAGACATCTCTTCCTATAATAGTGGTAAGTAAAAAAACAGTTGAGATATAGGTAATGGGAATATGCCAAGTTATAACTTTTCTATATAGTAAATAAATACCTCCTATTATTAGGGCTAAAGCAGAAACCTCACCTATACAACCTGGAATATTTCCTACAAAAGCATCAGATAAGGATATTATAGAAGCTTCACCATTTTTTATATAGGTTAAAGGAGTAGCAGTTGTTATTCCATCTAGCGTATAGTTACTTATTGATTCAGGCCATGCAGATAATATAAAGGCTCTTGCAGCTAATGCTGGATTCATAAAGTTAAAGCCTAAACCACCAAAACACTGTTTAACTAAAATAATGGCTATAATACTTCCAATAGCTACAATCCAAAGAGGCGTAGTAACAGGTAAATTTAATGCTAAAAGTAATCCTGTAACTGCTGCACTTAAATCACTTATGGTTATTTCTTTGTGTGTTAGTTTTTGGAAAATAAATTCTGACAAAATAGCAAAAAATATACTTATTATAATTAAAAATAGAGATTTTATACCAAAAAAATATATTCCAGCAATAGTTGTAGGGATTAAGGCAATAATTACATCTAGCATTATTTTTTGAGTTGTTATAGGACTTTTTATATGAGGTGCTTTACTTTTTAATAGCTTAAAGTCTTTATTATTATCTAAATTAAGGTTATTTAAGGTATTGTCCATCTATTACCCCTCCTTTTTTAATAAAGTTTTATTTTTTATAATTTTTTGTTTAGTGTTTTTTATGTCTTGTATTAATAAGTTTTTAGCAGGGCAGATATAGGTACAACTACCACATTCTATACAATCCATACCATGAAGTCTTTCAAATTCTTTTAAATTTTCTTCTTTTGAAAGCTTATGAAGTCTTTGGCAAAGGAGATTCATAGGGCATACTTTTAAACAATTTCCACAACGAATACAATTACTTTTTTTATGGAAAGTTGAACTATCTTCTGATAAACAAATAATACCACTAGTTCCTTTAGTAACAGGAATATCTAATGATGATATGGAAATTCCCATCATAGGACCACCAAGTATTATTTTTTCAGGTGTTTTTTTAAATCCATTACATTCATTTATTAGTTCTTTTATATTAGTACCAATCTTAACTTTTAAATTTTTAGGATGTGAAATAGCATCCCCAGTAACTGTAATAATTTTTTCTATTAAAGGCTTGTCATTTATTATGCTTTCATAAATTTGATATACTGTGGCTATATTTTGAACTATACAGCCAATATGAGAGGGAAGTTTTCCAGAGGGTACTTTTCTTTTAGTGCAGGCATATATAATATGTTTTTCTGAACCTTGAGGATATTTGGATTTTAATGGAACAACTTTTATATTTGATATAGATTTTGTTAATTTTAAAAATTCTTTTATAGCAAGAGGTTTATTATTTTCTATAGCTATATAAACTTTAGCATTTGGAAAAAGTTTCAATAGTATTTTTATTCCTATGAATATTTCATTAGTTTTTTCAATCATAAGTCTATAATCACAGGTTAAATAAGGTTCACACTCTGCACCATTAATAATTATAGAATCTATTTTCACATCTTTTGGAGGAGTTAATTTTATATAAGTAGGAAAACAAGCTCCACCTAAGCCAACTATTCCATGAGTTTTTATTATTTTTAATATTTCATTATTATTTAATTTTTCAAAGTTTCTTTTAATGGATGAAGATGATAAATATTTGCTATCATTACATACTATAATAGATAATATTTCTTCATCATTATGAAGTTTTAATTTTTTTATATCTTTTATAGTTCCAGATACACTTGATATTATAGGAGAAGAAATAAAAGAAGTACTATTTCCTATAATATCTCCCACTTTTATATAATCACCTATATTTACTGTAGGATTGCAAGGAGCACCTATATGTTGTTTCATTGGAAAAATTAATTTATCTTTAGGTAAGTAGCTTTGTATAGGTTTATCTGAAGTTAAGTTTTTTCTATGTGGAGGATGAATACCTTTAGGAAAGGTAAAATATTTCATAAAATTACACTCCTTTTTTAAAAATTATATTAAAGTGTATGATAATAATGTGAAAAAAAGTATATTTTTACATAAGGATAAATTGATAAAAAATACATATATACATAATAAAGGTAATAGAGTATAATATATTTAAAAAGAAGAGGAGTTTTGTTTTATGAAAAAGTATACAAAATACATTAGTAGAATAATGATTTTATTTATTACTACTATATTATTTTCTGACTTTTCAACTAAAAAGGTTTTGGGAAAAAGTAATGAAGAACAAGTAACAATTATTAATGATTTTACTACAGGAAGTGAATTAAACCAATTTAATTTTATAGGCAATTGGAGGACAAGCACTGGATATGAGCAATTTTATAATGGGGATGAACATTGGAGTAATGCTAAAACTTGGCCAAGTGATCCAAGCTCTGTATATTATACGATAAAATTTCAAGGACGAAAGATTGAAATATACGGTAATAAACAACCTGGCTTAGGAATTTATGCAGTTTCAATAGATAATGGAGAAGAAATAGAAGTAGATGCGTACAGCAATAGTAATGAGTATCAGCAATTAATTTATGAAAGTCCTTATTTAGAAGAAGGTGAACATATCATAAAAGTTAGAGCTACAGGTAAAAAAACAGGTATAGCACCAGATATGCAGGTAGATTTTGCAAAGGTTTACCATACTCTTATAGAAGCAAAGGATATAATATTATCTAGCTCAGATATTTCAATAGAAAAAGATAGTACGTATAAAATACAAGCTACTATAACTCCAAACAATGCTTTTAATAAAGAAATTATTTGGGAGTCTTTAAATCCAGAAATAGCAATAGTTGATAATGGAGTAATTACAGCAATGAAAGAAGGAAAAACACAAATTAAAGCTATAATAAAAGATACTAATATAGAAGCAGTTTGTAATGTAACAGTTACTAAAGCTGGATTGGCTTTAGGAGGGGCCATAGGTAGTACAGATAGACATTATATGCAAGAACATTATGAAGAAGTAAAGAATATGGTTACATCTAGTTGGTATGGTGTTGGATGGAAAGGAGACATATTAAATTCAGAGATAGTTTTACACACAAAAGGTAAAGATGTAAATAACGTGAAAATAACATCTACTGATTTCTTATCAGAGAATGGACAAATAATAGGAAAAGATAATATTGATATTACATTTTTAAAAGAAGTATCAGCTCATGTAGGAAGAGGATTCAATTGGGGAAATATACCGGGAAGCAATGTACCAAGAGAACAAGTACCAGAGATACTATATACTTCTAGTCCTATAAATATTTCAAAAGAAAGGGTTCAACCTGCATGGATAAGTATAAATATTCCAAGGAATATTAAAGCTGGTATATATACAGGTGAACTAAAAGTGGAAGCTGATGAATTGGAATATCCAATAATTTTTAATTATTCTTTTGAAGTTTTAAATGCTATTCAACCAAAAGCTACAGAAAATGAATTTCATTTAGATTTATGGCAATATCCATATACTGTAGCTAGATATTATGAAGTTGAACCATTTTCACAAGAACATTTTGAAATTTTAAAGCCGCAAATGGAAATGTATAGAGATGCTGGTGGAAAGGCAATTACGGCAACAATAGTTGAGGACCCTTGGAATCAACAAACTTATGATAAATATTCTTCTATGGTTAAATGGACAAAGAAATCAGATGGTTCTTTTGAATTTAACTTTGATCATTTTGATAAATGGGTAGAATTTAACTTAGATTTAGAGATAAATAAACAAATTAATTGTTTTAGTATGGTTCCATGGGAAAATAGAATTTTTTATTATGATGAAAGTAAAGGAGAAATAGTAGAGGAAAGACCAAATCCAGGAAGTAAAAGATGGATTGAGCTTTGGGAAACCTTCTTAGTAGATTTTATAAAACATTTAGATGAAAAACAATGGTTTGATTTAGTATATATTGCTATGGATGAAAGACCAATAAATACAATGGAAGCAGTTTTGAATTTACTAGATAGACTACCGAATAAAGAAGGAAAAACATTAAAGGTATCTGGCGCTATGAACTATAATGCTGTAGGTAGTGATGTTTTAGATAGAATAGAAGATATTTCAATAAATTTAGGACATATAAATCATAACAATGATGAAGTTAGAAAATTATCTGAAAGAAGAAAAAGTTTAGGTTTAAACACTACCTTATATACTTGCGTAGGAGATTATCCAAGTAGTTTTACAAGAAGTAATCCTTCAGAAAGTGCTTGGACTATATGGTATGCAGCATCACAAAATGTTAATGGATTTTTAAGATGGGCTTTAGATGCTTGGGTAGAAAAACCATTAGAAAGTGTAGATCATTGGTATTGGGAATCTGGAGATCCTTTCTATATATATCCAGGAGATAAAGAATCAAAAAATCCTATACCTAGAAGTACTCCAAGATTTGAAAGACTTAAAGAAGGTATTAGAGATGTAGAGAAACTTAATTTAATAAAAAGAGAGACACCAGAATTAACAGAAGAGATAAATTATTTATTACAAAGCTTAAAAAGAGCTTATGGTAAAACTAATAAGTGGGGAGCTATGGAAGCAGGAAATCAATCTAATAAGGATTTAATAGATAGAGAAGTAGCTAGAATGAAAGCTGGATTAATGGATATTAGTAGAAAATATATAGATATTAAACATAATAATAAACCAATTAAAGTAGAAAAGGTATCTAATTTAAAATCAACTAATATAAAAGCTAATGAAATAACTTTAACTTGGGAGGAACCTAAAAATAATGAGCAGTTAGTATCTTATACTATATTTAAAGATGGTGTAGAAGAAAGGGTAGTTCTAGCAGATAAAACAGAAGTAGTTATAAAAAATTTAAATAGTAATACTTTATATGGGTTTAAGATAATTTGTAATTATTCTAATGGAGAAAAATCAAGACCTAAAGCTATAAATGTTCGAACTTTAAAATAAAATATAGTATTTTCTTTACAGAGTCTTATTTTAAATTAAGGCTCTGTTTTTATATTTGAATAAATTATATTAACAAATATAAAAATAAGTAAAATATTGAAATTACAAATTATTACTGATAAAATATTTTAAAACATTATAGAGGAGCACAATGAAATGAAAGAAATGAACATGGAAATAAATAGAATAATAGAAAAACTTAAACATGGAAATAAAAGATTTTTTGAAGGTAAGAATAAATTAGTTGATTTATCTAAAGAAAGAAGAAAATTTTTAAAAGAGGGGCAAAAGCCATCTATCATAATAGTTGGATGTGCAGATTCAAGAGTAACTTTAGCACATATATTTAATATGGGAATAGGAGAAATTTTTGAGGTTAAGTTAGCAGGAAATGTAGTAGATGATTTTGCTTTAGCTTCTATAGAATATGCAGTTGAAAATTTAGATGTAAAACTAATTTTAGTTTTAGGTCATGAGGGATGTGGTGCAGTTATGGCTGCTTATGATAAATTAATTGATAATTTAAAGTATAATGGTCATATAGAAATTTTAGCTTCAAAAATAATGAAGAAAATTAAAAATGCAAAAAATTGTGAAGAGGCTGTATATATAAATATAAAAAACACTATAAATGAAATAAAAGAAAGCTATATTTTAAAAAAGCTTATAGAGAAAAAGCAATTACAAATAATTAGTGCTAAATATCATTTAAATGGTTTAGTAGAATTTTTAGATTAAAGTTAATTTTTTTAATATTTAATATAAAAATTTTATATGATATAATTTATTTGCTTAAAATGGAAAGTTAAAGGAGAAGAGCAGATGAATAAAATAGACTTTAAAGGAAGTGTAGTATTAAATCCAGTTCCCGTAGTTATGGTATCTTGTAGAAGTAATGAGGGTAAAGATAATGTATTTACAGTAGCTTGGACAGGTACTATAAATACTAAACCTCCTATGTTATCAATATCTATAAGACCAGAAAGACTTTCTTTTGAATATATAAAAGAAACCATGGAATTTTGTGTAAACCTACCTAATATAAACTTAATGAATGCAACAGATTTTTGTGGAGTTAGGTCAGGTAAAGAAGTAGATAAAATAAAAGAAATGAATTTTACTATGGTTGAAGGTATAAATGTTAATGTACCTTATATAGATGAATGCCCTATAAACATAGAGTGTAAAGTTAAAGAAATAATTCCTTTAGGAACACATCATTTATTTTTAGCTGAAGTAGTAGGTTCTCACATTAATTCTAATTTAATTGATGAAAGTGGGAAAATTCATTTTGAATGGGCTAATTTAATAAATTATTGTCATGGAGAATATTTCCCTATGAGTAAAGAAGCAATAGGAAAATTTGGTATATCTGTAGCTAAAAATAAAGACTTAATAAAAAAATATTCTAAAAACTATAAAAAGACCATTAATAAAAAAGATTATATAGTTTCTTCGAAAAATTTTAAAAAGGAAAAAAATAATGAAAATACAAAAAAAAATTTTAATAAAGATAAATTAAAAAAAACATATACTAAATCAAAAAATAGATAAAATTTTAATAAAAGTTATAAATAGTTTTTATTATACTGTTTTTTTATAAATTTATAATAGAATATGTCATGGAGTTTTGTAAAAAGCACCTAAAAAGGTTAATTAATTTTATAGCTAACACTAAAAAAATTTGTTAATATTAATGGTATAACTAATGAAAAAGGAGTATGAAAATGAAATTAATAAAAGGTAAAGTCTCGTTTGCAAGAAGTTTATTTGCATGTTTTATTTTTCCTTTAATATTTGGCTATTTTTATAGTTATGTAAATAAAGAGTGGTTTTTTTCTAATCAAATAATTGGATTAGTATTAGGTATAAGTTTTATTTTCAGAGGAACCTTTGAAAAAATTTATGCAAAAAATCAAAGAAATGCTAAAATAAGTTTCATATGCGGAAGTGCTATAATAATATATGTTATATGTAGATTTCTAGAAATACTTTAGAAAAATAGGGGGAAACTATGAATATTTATAAAAATTATATTGATATTATAAAAAGAGAAGTTATACCTGCTTTAGGATGTACTGAACCTATTGCTGTAGCTTATGCAGTAGCAAAGGCAACAGATGAAATAGGTACTATTCCAGATAGTATTGAATTAAATTTAAGTGCAAACATAATAAAAAATGCATTAGGGGTTGGACTACCAGGAATTGATACAACAGGAATAGATATAGTTTCTGTTTTAGGTGCTATATGCAATAATTCTAAAGAAGAATTAAATTTATTATCTAACATAACAGATAAAAATGTAGAATTTGCAAAAAAATATATAGAAAAAGGTAAGGTAACAATAAATAATAAGTTAACGGGTGAAAAATTATATATAGAAGCTATATGTAAAAAGAATAATGATTATGCTAAAGTTATAATACAAGGGAATCATACTAATATTACACTTATAGAAAAAAATAATGAAATTATTTTTAAAAAAGAATATAGTAACAAATGTGGAGAAAATAATGAGGAAAATATATTTACAATAAAAGATATTTATGAATTTATAAATGAAGTTGATGTTAATGAATTAAAGTTTTTATTAAGAGGCATAGATATGAATTTAAAAGTTTCTGAAGAAGGGATAGAAAATAAATATGGTCTTCAAGTAGGAAGTAAAATGAGTAATCATAATAAAATTAATTTATTAGCTAATAGTTTAACTAATAAAATAATATCAGGAACTGCGGCAGCTTCAGATGCTCGTATGGCTGGATGCAAATTACCTATTATGACTGTAGCTGGAAGTGGAAATCAAGGAATAACATGTATTTTACCAGCCACAATATTTGCAAAAGAAACAAATATTGCAGAAGAAAAATTATTAAGAGCAATTGCATTAAGTATTTTAATAACTGTATACATAAAAAGTTATATGGGGAGAATTTCACCACTTTGCGGTGCTGGAATAGCAGCTTCTACAGGAGCTGGAGCATCTATTACATATCTTTCAGGCGGAAATTTAAATAACATAAAATGTTTAGTGAAAAATATGATTGCTGATATATATGGAATGATTTGTGATGGTGCAAAATCAACTTGTGCTTTAAAAATAGCAACAGGAATTCAAGCAGCAATACAATGTTCTATATTAGCTATGCATGATATTGAACCTACTAGTAATGATGGAATAATTAATGATGATGTTGATAAGAGTATTAAATCATTAGGAAATCTTTTAGAAAATGGATTTAATAATACAGATAATGCAATATTAGAAATAATGCTTGATAAAAAAAGTTAATAATTAAAAAAGTATAAAAGTAGATTTAAGAAAATATTTATTAAATTCTTAAATCTACTTTTATTATATAAATAAATAATTTAATCTAATTTAACAAATACAATATATATTTATTAAATTTTCATAAAATGATATAATATGTTAAAGAGGTGATAAAATGCCAAAAATTATAAAAAATTTAGAAGAAAAAATTTTTAAGGAAGCCTCAAAAATTTTTATACATAAGGGTTTTGATAATACGGATATGAAAACTATAGCAGAGGCTTGTGGTATAGCAGTAGGCACATTATATAATTATTATCCTAATAAAAAGACTTTATATGTACAAGTTTTTAGAAGAAGTTGGGAAGATACTTTAAAAAAATTAAATAAGATTAGTCAAATTAAAGAGCAACAGGCTAATTTAGTATTAAAAAAAATGATAGAAGTATTATATAATGACACCGAATTAAGAGATGGCTTAGGCGATGATGTAAGGACACTACATACTAAAGGTGAGTTAGACTGGAAAATTATACAAGAATATTTTTTTAAAAGTATTTATGAAACTTTAAAAATATTTAAGTTCAAAGAAGAATTTGGTAAATATCCAGAAGTAGTTAAAAAAATAGTTTTAATATGGTTTGCTATGGAAATTTCTTTAATGAAAGTATTCCCTAATTCTAAAGAAGAAAATATTAATTTAATATATAATACAATGAAAGGGTATATTATATATTAAGTTAATATTATTTAAATAAGATAAGAAACTTAATTAATAATAGTATATAATGGGCATAATTTATAGATAGAGATGATAAATATATATCATCTCTATCTATTTTAAATAAATAATAATTAAAATTTAATATTTAAACTTTGTTATAAAAGATAATTATGGTAAAATTACTTTTATGATTATAATTAAGGAGCGTGAAATTATGAATTTTAATGTAGGAAATATTTATAATGGTTTTAAACTTATAGAAATAAAAGATTTAAATGAAATTGGTTCAAAAGGATATATTTTTAATCATGAAAAAACAGGTGCTCAATTAATAAAAATAGCAAATGAAGATGATAATAAGGTTTTTTCAATTGGATTTAGAACACCTCCATCTAATGATACAGGAGTTCCTCATATTTTAGAGCATTCAGTATTATGTGGTTCAAGAAAATTTGATACTAAAGAACCTTTTGTAGAGTTATTAAAAGGTTCTCTTAATACTTTTCTAAATGCGATGACTTATCCAGATAAAACAATATATCCTGTTGCTTCAAGAAATGAAAAAGATTATTTTAATTTAATGGATGTTTATTTAGATGCAGTTTTATATCCTAATATCTATAAATATAAAGAAATATTTATGCAAGAAGGATGGCATTATAGTATTGATGATAAAAATGAACCATTAAAATATAATGGAGTAGTTTATAATGAAATGAAAGGTGCTTATTCCTCACCAGATTCTATTTTATATAGAAGCATACCAGAAACTATATATCCTGATACTTGTTATGCTTATTCATCAGGTGGTGATCCTAATAACATACCAGATTTAACATATGAAGAGTTTTTAGATTTTCATAAGAAATATTATCATCCTTCAAATTCATATATATTCTTATACGGCAATGAAGATTTATTAAAAGAATTAGAATTTATAAATGATAATTATTTAAAAGATTTTGAAATGAAAAATATAGATTCTCATATTAATAGTCAAAAACCTTTTAAAGAAATGGTAGAAAAAAAATATAATTATGGAATTTCTGAAAATGATAATTTAGATGGAAAAAGTTATTATAGTTTAAATTTTGTTGTGGGAGAAGCAATAGATTATGAATTATACTTAGCTTTTGAAGTTTTATCATATTTGCTTTTAAGAAGTACAGCAGCTCCATTAAAAAAAGCATTAGTAGAAGCAGGCATAGGAAAAGCTGTAAGTGGCGATTATGATAATTGCATAAAACAGCCATCTTTCACTGTTTTAGTTAAAAATGCAGATATGAATTTAGAAGAAAAATTTAAAAAAGTTACTATAGATACATTAAAACAATTGATTAAGGAAGGAATTGATAAAGAGTTAATAGAAGCTTCTATTAATAGGATAGAATTTGAATTAAGAGAAGGTGATTATGGTTCTTATCCTAAAGGATTGGTTTATTACTTAAAGGTTATGGATAGTTGGTTATATGGAGGGAAACCATTTGTTCATTTAGAATATGATAAAGCTTTAGAAAAAGTAAAAACAGCTTTAAATGAAAGATATTTTGAAGAATTAATAGAAAAATATTTTATTAACAATCCTCATTCTTCTTTAGTTTCATTACATCCTGAAAAAGGATTAAATGAAACTAAAGAGAAAGGATTAATGGAAAAGTTAGAAAAAATAAAAGAAAGTATGAATGATAATGAAGTAGAAAAGATAATTAATAACTGTAAAAAGTTAAAGGAAAGACAAAATACACCTGATACTGAAGAAGCTCTTAAATGTATTCCTGCATTGAGCTTAAAAGACATAAATAAAGAAGCGGAAAAATTACCTTTACAGGAAAAAGAAATAAATGGAATAAAAGTTTTACATCATTCTTTTAATACTAATAAAATATCTTATGTAAATTTCTTTTTTGATACATTATCTGTAAAGCAGGAACTTATACCATATATAGCATTATTAGCAGATATTTTAGGAAAATGTGGAACTAAAAAATATGATTACAGTAAGTTATCTAACAAAGTAAATATAAATACGGGTGGAATTAGTTATAATCCTATTACTTTTTCAAGTTTAACTAATGAAGGAGATTATAAGCCTTATTTAGAGGTTTCTTTTAAATGCTTAGACAGTAAAATAGAAAATACTTTAGAAATATTATATGATATATTATTAAACTCTAATTTAAATGATATAGATAGAATAAAGCAAATTATAGCAGAAAAAAGAGCAAGACTTGAAGGGGCTATTTTTGATAATGGTCATAGAATAGCTTTTAAGAAAGTTTTATCTTATGCTTATAGTAAAGGTGCTTATGATGAAATTGTTTCTGGATTAAAATATTATGAATTTTTAGTTGACTTAGATGAAAATTTTGATGGAGAAAAAATAAGCACTAATTTAAAGGAAGTTAAAGATGTTATTTTTAATAAAAATAATTTATTAATTAGTTTTTCAGCACTAGAAGACGAATATGATAATTTTACAAAATATTTTAATAAATTTTCTAAAAAATTAAAGTCTAGTACTATAAACAAATATAAATATTCTTTTGAATTATGTCATAAAAATGAAGGATTATTAACTCAAGGGAATGTTCAATATGTTTCAAAGGGTGGAAATTACAAACAGTGTGGATATGATTATCATGGAGCTTTATCATTATTAGAAACAATTTTAGGTTTTGATTATTTATGGAATTCTGTTAGAGTAAAAGGTGGAGCCTATGGAGTATTTTCTAATTTTAGAAGAGATGGAGGTGCTTATATAGTTTCTTATAGAGATCCAAATATTAAAGAAACTATAGAAGTATATGATAATACATCCATTTATATAGCTAATTTTGAAGCTAATGAAAGAGAGATGACAAAATATATTATAGGTACTATAAGAAAACATGATCAACCTATAAGTAATAGTATAAAAGGAGATATAGCTACTGCTCATTATTTAGCTGGTCTTACTTATGAAATGTTGCAAAAAGAAAGAGAAGAAATAATAAATGCAGATTTAGTAACTATAAGAAGTTTTGCTCCTTTAGTTAATGATTTAATGAAATCAGATTATCTTTGTGTTATAGGAAATGAAAATAAAATAAAAGAAAATTCTAATTTATTTAATAAATTATATAAAGTAATTAAATAATTATATTTTAAAAGAGCTATTTTTAGCTCTTTTTTATTTAAAAGAGAAATTTAAAGAGAAATTTGACTATAAAAAAGTAAGTTGTATAATATTTATAGTTATTAAAAATTATGAGGAGAGATTTAATTGGATTTTGTTGCTATAGACTTTGAAACAGCTAATGAAAAAAGAAATAGTGCCTGTGCTATAGGATTAACTATAGTTAAGGATAATAAGATTGTGGAGGAAAAGTATTATTTAATAAACCCTTGTGAAATGAGATTTTTACCAATGAACATATGGATACATGGAATAAATCCAGAGGATGTAGAAAATGAAAAAAACTTTTCAGAACTTTGGAGTGAAATAAAACCTATTATTGACGGGAAGTTAATAATAGCCCATAATGCATCTTTTGATATTAGTGTATTAAGAAATACTTTAAGTTTTTATGATATAGAACATCCTAATATAAGATATGCTTGTACAGTACATATGGCAAAGGGATATTATGTTGATTTACCAAATCATAAACTAAATACTATATCTGAAGCTTTAGGATTTGATTTAAAACATCATCATGCAGGTAGCGATGCTTCGGCAGCAGCTAATATTGTATTAAATATATGTAAAGATTTGGGTATAAGTAAAGAAGAAGACCTTATAGAAATTATGAAATTAAAACTTGGAAATGTAGAAAGAAACTTCTATACTCCTTGTAAATCATTAGGAAAGCCAGAAGTAAATAAAAAATTAATAAATTTTAATAAATTTAATAATAAAAAAATAAAAAATAAATTTTTTGAAAATAAAACAGTAGTTTTTACTGGACCATTAGAATCTATGAAAAGAGTAGAGGCTATGATTAAAGTTAAAAATTTAGGTGGTAAAGTTGGAAGTAGTGTAACTAAAAGTACTAATTTTCTTGTTACAGGAATAAAAAATTTTAAAAAATTAAATTATGAAAATAAAAGTAGTAAAATGAAAAAAGCAGAATCATTAATAAGAAATGGACAAGATATTTATATAATGAGTGAAAAAGAATTCCTATTATTA
>NZ_WHJC01000063.1 GCF_009295725.1 Clostridium tarantellae | reverse complement strand
ATTTTAATAATGGAGAATTTATTAAAGAAATTAATTTAAATAAAGAAGAAAATAAAGAGGAAAGTGGTGCTTATTCAGCATTAAATAGTTATGTATCAATTAATTTTCAACTGGATATAAATAATAAATTTATTAGAATATTAACTTTTATGACTATTAATGAAATAAATAATAATGAAGTGCTTGCATCAAATGATAATTTAATAAAAGAATTAATTAAATATAAAGATTTATTTCATTTAAAAGGTATTAAATTAGAGGAGAGAATAATAAGAGATGATGTTAAAGATTTAATTAAGAAATTAGAGAAAAGGCCTAATGAATATGAATTAAAAAAAATAATAAATAAATGTAATGATGGAGATACATTATTTACCTTTATAAATATTGCTCCAATAATTTTAGGAAAACCTTTAAATATAGATTTAAATATAGAAGCAATAAGAGCTTTTAAAAGATTAGAATATTATGATATTAAAGTAGCATTATTTTGTGAAGAACTTTTAAAGGTATCTCCTATTATATTAGATGATATTATAAGTTTCTTAAAGCAAATGTATAAAAATAATATTTTCACAGAGGATTCAAAAAAAGTATTAGAGTATGTAAAATGTACTACAAAAATTGAAGAAGATTTCATAGATTTAGCACTTTTAAAAATGAAAGTTAAAGAAGGAATTTTTGATTTAGAATTTTTAAGAGAATTTGAAAGGTTATATGAGAAAATTAATGATAAAGAGGAGTTTGATGATATAATAAACAAACTTATAAATGTTAATTTAGAAATATTCAGAAGCTCCTTTGTAGAACCTATTTACGATTTTTATAAAAGAAATAATGATTTTAATGCATTAAATATATTAGTTAAGCTTATATTTGAAAATAATTTAATTAAGCATAAATATATGTTTACTTTAGAAGATGTTTTGATTTTATGGAATAATAAAAAAGATAAGAACATTGTAGATGAAAATATAATAAATTTATCACAAAAATTCTTAGATAATATGGAAGTTAAAAATAATTTAATACAACTATTTAAATGGATTTATTTATCTAATAATAAAGATAATATAAAAATTATAGATGAAAAATACATGTACTTATTAAAAGAGTTATCATCTTTTGATGTAATATTACGTAATAAATATATATATTTATTGGTGAATAATATGAATTCTAATTTAGATAATGAAGATATTAAATTATTACAACATATAACAAAGGATGATGATGTAGAAATAACAATTAAATTAAATAGCTTAAAAATATTACTTCAATATTTTATAAAAATTAAAAATTATGATTTGTTAGTAGAATATTTAAATAATTATATTGATATATATAGTTCAGAAGATGAAGGGCAAGTATTTAAAGAATTAGTTATTATGAATAAACAAAATTTTGAATTTATAGAAACTATATTAAATAAAATTAATTTTGCTAAAATAAAAGATATAGATGTTTTGCTTAATTCTTTAGTACCTAGTTTAATAGAATTTAAACATATAGATTTACTTTCAGAGATAATATCATATTACACAGATAAAGAAAATATAGCATCCCTTATACCTATATTAATAGAATATGTAGAAAGAGCTCATAGTATAGCTAGTTGGAAATATGATGCATATATATTATCTAATTTTGATAAATTAAATAATTTAGATAAGGAAAAAGTATATTGTAAACTAATAAAAAGAAAAGATCTTCCCTTAGAATTTAGAGTTGAGCATTACTATTTAGGTAAAAATGATGAAAATATGAGAATTATTGCTAGAGAGTTTGTAAATGAAAATATAAATAATAATATAGCTAAAGAAATAGCAGCTGAATATTACTATGATAAAGATAATGAATTTTTAAATGTTATAAGTATAGGTAAAAGTAATGAAAAAACTTTGCAATTAGTTTATTCAAAGGTTAGGGATAATTTTGTGAATAATAAACCTTATGTGGAATATTTATTAGAAGTTGAAAATAATAAAAATAATGAATTAAATATTTTATCAAGTTATATAGAAAAATATAATGAAGAACAATTTAGTGAAAATAAAAACATAGTGGAAGATTTTAAAGTTATTAATAGAATTAATGGTTATTCTTGTGATAAAGTTGATTTAGAAAATATATTTACAGGAGAAGTGTTAGAGTCTGTATTTGCATTTAAAAACTTTAAAGTTGAAAATATTATGAAGAGATACCTTGAGTTAAATAATATTGAATTTAAACATTTAGAAAATGGTTTTTATTTTATAAATTTTAGTTTTAAGAAATCTATAAATAATATAAAAGATTTTTTAAATAAAGTTATTAAACTTATAAACTTACAAGAAGAACTTATAAGAGAAGAAAATATAATAATATATTTTAGAGAAGAAGATTTTTATGAAAATGAATTAGTTTTAATTCCTAAAAATTTAGAGGAAATTAAAGAATTTAAAAAAGAATTTTCAATAAGAGATAAAAATTTATATAGAAATTTAAAAGAGATAAAAAATAAAAATGGTTATTTAAAAATAAATGAAAGTTCTATAGTAAGAATTATTAAAGAATTTATAAGTGAAAAATTAAAAAAGCTAGAGTTAGATGATTATATTTTAGAAAAGATAAAAGAAAATGTTATAAAGAATGATTCTATAAAAAATTATGAAGAACTTAAGAATGGTATTGCTACATTAATTGTAGATTTAAATAAAAAATTTGAAGAAATTAGTTTAAGAGAAAAAATAAAAGCATTTAATACTTTAGAAAAGACTGAACAAAAAGATATTATAGAAGAAATAATAGAAAATAAAAATACTATTCTTCATGCTAAACAAATAGTTATAAGTTGGGAGGATGAAGTAAATGATAAAACTGTATATTTAGAATATTTATTAGATTGTTTTAATCAATCAAGAGCTGGATTACATGAAGAAGACTTCCAAGCAATATATGATAAAGTTTTAGAAATATTAAAAGAAATAACTAATATATCTAAAGAAAATATAAATTCTATATATAGTATGTTTATAAGTGCTTCTGATATAACAGGTTTTAGTAAAGAAGATATAAGGAAAGATTTGGAGCAAATAAATACTTTAGATAAAAATGAAAAAGAATTTATTAAAAGTATAATGCTAAAAAATAATATTAAAAATTAGAATTTATTTTAAAATAATAAATCATATTTTAGAGAAGAATCAATATTATCATTTTAGAATAAGGTGAAATAAAATGAAAATAGTAAATAAAGAATTAAAATTTAAGATTATTACAGAAGTTTTTGATTATGGGCCTGAAGTAACAAAAATCATTATTGATACTCAGTTAAATATGGATAAAAATACTATAACAAAAGATACTTTTAAGGTTATTAGTAAAAATACTATTCATAATAAATCATTAGGGATTTTTGAAAGGAAAATTATAAATGTTTATGTTAGTGATTCTTCTTTAAATTCTTCAGTTAAAATTGGACAATATATAATATTAGAATTAGAACATGGAATGAATGTAAATGAGGCAAAAACTTTATTTTGGAATGAAGAAAAATTTTTAAATGAGGAAATTGATTTAAATTACGTAATATTTCAAAATAAAGATATAAAAGATTATAAAGGGAACATTTATAAAAAAGATGATGTAACATATAAAATGAATGGAGTAAAAAATTTACTTGTGGATGAGTTTAAGGAAGGAAAATCTGAAAGTGCATTAAACTATAGATATTTTATTTCTAAAAAACATAATGAAAAAAATCCTTTAATTATTTGGTTACATGGTGCTGGAGAAGGAGGAAATAGTAACGCTACACAAATTTCAGGAAATGGTGGGGTAGTAACTTTTATCACTGAGGAAGTACAAACTATATTTGGAGGTGCTTATATATTAGTGCCACAAACACCAACTTTTTGGATGCCATCTTTTATAGTCGGAAATTTAGAGCTTAAAGGGGAAAAGGATTATACTAAAGATGTTATTTCTTTAATAAAATCTTTTATTAAAGAAAATTCAGATGTGGATGAAAGAAGAATTTATATTGGTGGATGTTCTATGGGAGGATTTCAAACAATTAAAACTTTAAGTAGAGCTCCTAAAATTTTTGCAGCTGCTTTTCTCATTTGTCCAGCATATGAGCCTTCTAAAGAAGATTTAGAAAAAATAAAAAATATTCCTATTTGGTTAATTCATGCATCTACTGATTTAACAGCTCCAGTTTCTAATTCAAAAAATGCTTATAAAATTTTGAAAGAACTTGGTGCTAATGTAATATATACTGAATATGAAAATATAGAGCGAGATGGTAATAAATATAATTCACATGCAGCTTGTATTCCAGTACTTCATAATGATCCTGTAAATAATGAAGGAGAGCATATATTTAATTGGTTAAGTAAACAAATTAAATTTTTATAGATTAAAAAAACTTTATACGCTTGAATGTTTTTATTAATAAACTTACAATAAATGTAATGGGTTTGTTTAATAAAAGGAGGGCAGTAGGGAAGATGTATAAGGAAAAGGTTAAGATTAATTTTTTAAATAAAACTAAAGATGTTTTAGATTATTTTATTGATGAAATAAATAAAAAAGATAAGGAATTTAATTTATTAAAGAATGAAAATTTAAAGCTTAAAGAGAGAATAAAAACTTTAGAAAATAAACTTTTAGAACTAGGTGAGCTAGAATTAGAGCATAAAGAAGCTGTAATAGTTGAAGAAGTTAAAAGAGAAAATAAAATTCTAAAGAGTGATAATAGTTTTATTAATGATGAAGCATTAATGTGTAAACAATTAACCTTTGATGGATTTTCTTCAGTAAATAGTAAAGGGATTATTAGTAGTAGAAATAATTTTTATGTTAAGGTATGGAATGGGCGTATTAAAGGAGAAACTGCTTTAACTTCCTTAGGTTATAGTACTACTAAAGGAAAACAAATTAGGTGGGATATATTAAAAAACAGAGCTATTCCTGAATTAGGTTTAGAGAAAACAAAGCTTATAATTAAAAAGTTTATTAATTATAATGGAAAGTCTCCAAGGCAGAAAAGAGCTTTAGGAGAGTGGAAGTTTGATTTAGATAGGTTAAATAATCTTTAAGTGTAAAAAGTATTATTAGAGTTTAAAAGTTCTAATAGTACTTTTTCTTATTTTATAGAAAAAATTTCTGTAAATGTTTTCTGGAATATTTTTAAATATACGGAATATAATTTTAATGTTCAGTGATTTTTATATAACATATTTATTTAGGAGTAACGTATTTTTTAGAAAAATAGATAAATAGTTTATATTTAAAATTCACATAATTAAATATAATTTATTTCTTTTAGGGGGAGAATGGTTATGGTAAGTAAAAGAACTTTAGCAAAGGTGATAGCTGCAACTTTTATAGGTAGTTTGATTTTTAATAATATGGATAGTAAGGTTTTTGCTAATATGAATATGGAGAAGTTAAAAACTACTAATGTTAATGAAAGTAAAGAGTTTTGGAATGGTAATCCTGAAGTTTTTGGAGAGAATAGAGAAGAGGCGCATGCTACGTTAATGCCTTTTAATACTATTGAAGAAGCTTTAAATAATCCAAATTATGAGCATTATAGTAATTCAACAAATTATTTAAGTTTAAATGGAGATTGGAAGTTTAATATAGTTGATAATCCATTTTTAGATATTAAAGATTTTTATAAAACAAATTTTGATACTAGTTCATGGGATACTATTGCAGTGCCTTCAAGTTGGCAGGTTGAAGGTTATGATCAAATAAGATATACCAATACAGCATATCCTTGGGAAAATCAAGATAATCAGCCAGAAGTACCAGACGCTCCAACAGATTATAATCCTATAGGATATTATAAAACTACTTTTAATGTGCCAGAAAATTGGGATGAAAGAGAAATTTTTGTATCATTTCAAGGAGTTGAATCTGCTTACTATTTATATATTAATGGAGAGTATGTAGGTTATAGTGAAGACTCTTTCACAGGTCATGATTTTAATATAGGAAAATACTTGAAAGAGGGAGAAAATGAAATCGCTGTTAAGGTTCATAGATGGAGTGATGGTAGTTGGCTTGAAGATCAAGATTTTATAAGATTAAGTGGTATTTTTAGAGATGTGTTTTTATACTCCACACCAAAGGCTCATTTGAGAGATTATACAGTGGTGACAGACCTTGATGATAAGTTTATAGATTCAGATCTTAATGTTAAGGTTAATGTAACTGATTATGGATTAGAAACTGCTGGACAATATGGAGTTACAGCTATTTTATATAATGAAAATAAAGAAGTTGTTACTGAAATGAAAGATAATATAGTTGTAGGAGAAAGTGAAGAGGATGTTATAGTAAATTTAAGTACTAAGGTTAAAAATCCTAAGAAATGGTCAGCGGAAAGTCCTAATTTATATACTTTAGTTATTGTACTTGAAAATTCTAATGGAGAAATTATTGAAACTATAAGTAATAAAATAGGTTTTAGAGAAGTTTATATAGAAGGTAAACAGATGAAAATAAATGGACAACCAATAGTTTTTAAAGGAGTAAATAGGCATGAGATAAAGCCTGATACTGGAAGAGTGTTAGACAAGGAAACTATGGTTAAAGACATAGAGTTAATGAAGAAGTACAATATTAATTCAGTAAGATCATCTCATTATCCAAATGATGCAAGATGGTATGATTTATGCAATGAGTATGGATTATATGTTTTAGATGAAGCTAATTTAGAAACTCATGGTCTTACAGATAGGGAAGATTATGAAGAGATTTTAGGTAGCAATTCTAGATGGAAGGATGCTATTATTGATAGACAAAAATCTTTAATAGAAAGATGTAAAAATGAGTCTTCTGTAATTATGTGGTCTGTGGGAAATGAGTCTGATATGGGGACTAATTTTCAAGATGCTATAAATTTTGTTAAGGAAAAAGATCCTACAAGACCTGTTAAGTATGAACCATCTAGGGTTAAACCAGATGAGTATAATCCAGACATTTATAGTAGAATGTATAGAACTATAGAAGAAATGGTTGTTTATGCAGAAAATCCTAATAGTAATAAACCATATATTCAATGTGAGTATGCTCATGCTATGGGAAATAGTGTAGGAAACTTAAAAGAATATTGGGATGTTTTTGATAAGTACGATATTCTTCAAGGTGGATTTATATGGGATTGGGTGGATCAATCTATAGAATTAGTAGATTCAAGCACTGGAGAAAAGTATTTTAGTTATGGAGGTGACTGGGGAGATAATTTATCAAGTGGAAATTTCTGTGCTAATGGACTTGTATTTCCAGACAGAACTGTTCAACCAGAGCTTGAGGAAGTTAAACAGGTATATCAAGAGATAGAAATTAAAGATGTTGATGTGGTAAATGGAAAGGTAAATATAAAAAATGAATTTTTATTTACTAATATAAGTGAATATGAAGCTATTTGGGAATTAAGAGCAGATGATAAAATTATAGAGGAAGGTAATTTAAATTTAGATATTGCACCATTAAGTAATAAAGAGGTAATTATACCTTTTAATACACCAGAGCTTACTCAAGGAACAGAATATTGGTTAAATGTTTCCTTTAAGCTAAAAGAAGATACATCATGGGCGGAAAAGGGGCATGTTATAGCTAAACAACAATTTAAAGTTCCTTTTAATAATCCAAAGGAAAAGAGTTTAGATATAACATCTATGAATAATGTTACTTTAAAAGATGATAATAATTATGTAAAGGTGGATGGAGAGGGCTTTAAGGTATCTATAAATAAAGAAACAGGAGCATTAGAGTCTTATAACTTAAATGGTGTAGAATTAATAAAAGAGCCATTAATTCCAAATTATTGGAGGGCACCAAGTGATAATGATAGGGGATTTGGTTCATATAATGAGCTTGCTACTTGGAAAGAAGCAGGGAAAAATGCAAAGGTTAAAAATGTGGATTTAGTTAATATTGAGAATAAAGCTATTAAAGTTAAGGTAGAATTGGATGTGAAAACAGAACCAAAATCATCAAATTTAACTATTGATTATGTGGTATATGGGAATGGAGAAGTATCTATAAGTAATACTTTGACAGTACCAAAAGAATTACCTGAAATACCTGAGGTGGGCATGATGATGCAGTTACCTAGTGAATTTGATAATGTAACTTGGTATGGAAGAGGGCCTGAGGAAAATTATATAGATAGAAAAACTGGATATGATATTGGAGTATATAATAAGAAAGTAGAAGATTTCTTTGTACCTTATTTAGAGCCTTCAGAAACAGGAAATAGAACAGATGTAAGATGGGTTACTTTAACTAATAATGAAGGTGTAGGATTAATGGCGTCAGGCTTAGATGCTATGGAATTTAATGCACTACATTATACACCAGAGGAACTTTCGGCTAAAAAACGTCATCCACATGAGCTTAACAAAACAGAAGATGTAGTTTTAAGACTTAATCATAAACAGATGGGTGTTGGTGGTGATGATAGCTGGGGAGCTAAACCACATAGAGAGTATATGTTAGAGAGTGGTAAATCTTATAATTATACTTTTAAAATAAAAGGAATAACAGAAAAGGATTCTCCAATGAATATAAGTAAAGTAAATGTGGAGAATAATTTAATAAATGATATAAAAGTTAATGGAGAAAGTTTAAAAGGATTTAATGAAAATATTACAGAATATAATATAAATTATTTAGAAGGAGCTTTAGAAATTCCTACTATAGAAGTTATTCCTGCGAATGAGAATGTGGAAGTAGAGATTTCAGATATTAGTGGTACTCCTAAAAGTATAACGATTAAGGTAAGTCATAAAGATGAAACTTTAGGAAAGTTATTAAATAAAACTTATAAAATAAACTTTAATGCTACTAATATAGTTTATGCTTCAGATGTGGAGTTTGAAGAAGCCACTTCAGGAAAGTATGAAGTTTCAAGAGATAAATCTGTAATAGGTAATGATATAACTTTAGAAACAAAAGAGTTAGGAAGAAAGATATTTGATAAAGGAATATCAGGGGTTTCTAATTCTGAAGTAACTATTAATTTAGACGGAAAAGGATATAAAACTTTTGAATCTTATGTGGGAATAGATAGAGAATGTATAGGATATCGTTCTAATGCACAGTTTAGAATATTAGCAGATGATAAAGAGGTGTTTAATAGTGGGAAAATGAGTTGTACAAGTTATGCTAAAAAGGTTTCTATAGATTTAACAGGAGTTAAAAAACTAACTTTGTGTGTAGATAATTTAGATGGAAATAATGATTATGAGCATGGTACTTGGGGAGATGCTAAGTTTATAAAAGAAGAAGTAGCTGGAAAACCAAATAAAATAACTAATTTAAAAGCTAATAATATTTCTTCAGATAAATTAACTCTTTCTTGGGAAGCACCATTAAATGGAGTAAAACCAGTAGAGTATATAATCTATAAAGATGGTGTGAAAATAGATAGTATTACTGCAAATGATAAATTAGAGTATACAGTTAATAATTTAAAATCTAATACTCTTTATGGGTTCAAAGTTGTAGGAGTTGGTAAAAGTGGAGAAAAATCTAGACCGGTAGCTATAAATACTAGAACAATAAAAGTTAAATAAGTAGTTTGAAAAGGAACTTATTTGAGTAACATTTACTCAAATGAGCTCCTTTTTTTATTTATTTAATGATTAAATAAATTTTAGGATGAAAAATTGATATTTTAGGATAACTATAAAGTTTTAGAATAATTTCGTGATAAAATAAATAGACAAAGAAATTAGTATTATAAAATATTACATATACAAAGGAGCGTTTAAAAATGAAGAAGTCATAGTAAAAATTTTAATAGTAGTAATAATAGGAGTTTTTATATGAGATAGAGTAAAAGATAATATAGTTGATTTTGGTAATAGTTTTGTAGATTCATTTATAGAAGCAACAATTTCTCCAAAATAATGAAGTGAAGTATTTATATTTTAATATTTAAAAGAGTAAAAAAGGAGAAAACATATGAAAAGAAAAAAATTAGGAATTATAATATCCGTATTAATTATAGGAGTAGCTATTGCAGGAGTATTTTCATATAAACATATAAGGAAAGAAAAGGAATACAATGTTTTATTAGCTAAAGCTGATGCAAGTTTAAAAGAGAATAATTTCAAAGAAGCTAAATCTTTATATGAGGATAGTCTAAAATTAAAAAATAATTATAAAATTATAGATAAAATTTCCTTAATAAATAGTGCAGAAGAATCTTTAAATAAAGTAGATAGTATAGATGCTTTGATACAAGAAAATAAATTTGATGAAGCAACAGATATATTAAAGAGTTTAAATAATAGTTCAGAATATGTAATTAATAAAATTAAAAGTAAAAAAGAAGAAGTTTTAAAGTTAAAAGAAGAATTTTTAGAAAAGCAAAAGAAAATACAGGAAGAAAAAGAAGCAGAGCAAAAAAGAGTTGAAGAGGCAAAAAGAAAAGCTGAAGAGGAGCAAAGAGAAAAGGAAAAAAGAGAGCAGCAGATAAAAGTGGAACAAGCTAAAAATTTTAAAAATGGTAATGGAAAGCTAAATAGTTCTAGTAAAACCTCTAATGACTGTAATGAAAAATTAGATATTAGAAAAAATATAGTAAATAGAATTGATAATAATAGTTATATTTCACCAGAAGAAGCTTTAAATATAGCTGCAAAAGATTATTTTAAGAAGAATTCTAAAATTAATATGAAAGAGCCACTTTTTTCTATAGTTATGGTAGATGGAAGCTATTATATAGATGTTGAGTTAAATAATAAAATATTAGAATATGAAATGTCTCCTACAGATGGACAATTTGGTAGAGTAAAAGAAGTAAAGCAAAAGTCTTTTTATTAAAGCTGAGAATTTATAAAAAATGAATTTAGAAATATAATAGTAAATAGATATAAACTTAATTGAGGAGTAAAACTTAAATGAGATTTTTAAAAAATAAGAAAATACTTATACCCTTATTAGTGATAGCATATATAAGTATAGTTCTAGCAAATAATATATGTAATAAACTTGCAAAAGCCCATAGAGAGAGTTTAGGAAATGAAAGATATACCTATATGAAGGAATACAAGTATGATGTTAATAATTTTAAATTATATTATGTAAAAAAAGATGATTTAGATTCATCAATTAAATTTGAAGGAAAAATTAATGAAGAATTAAATAAATTAAACAAATATAAAAAAGCAATGAGTATATTTTCTAATTATTATTTTCGTAACGAAAGAGATATAAATGAATATTTTCTTAATATAGAAGCACAAGAGAGAATGTTAAATAAGGTTACTAATTTACAAGAGTTAGAGACACAAATAAATAATTGTATAGATTTAAATAGATCCTCAATGGAACTTGTAGCTAGTGATAGTTTTTTAAATAAAGCAATTTTAGAAGAAGATTGGAGACTTGCTGAAGAAATATTATTTAAAAATTTAATAGGAAAAAAATATTTAGAGTGTATTCGTTATGAAAAAAATGATTTAGGAGAATCAATTCCTGTAAAATATAAAAGTAGTAAAAATTATTATAATAATGTATATCAAAATGCAATAAAACTTAATGATGAATTAGAATTAGAGTTAAGTTTGGATTTAAGAATAAATAAAAATGATGATAGTAATTTATTGGAGAAGTGCAAAGCATATAAACAATATTATTTAGATACAAATTGTGGATTAAAAATAGAAGAAGATAATTGTATAGATCAAATAACTGGAATTGTTAAATTAGCAAATGAAAAAAAATCATTATTAGATGATGTGCATAAACATATGCTAGAGCAAATAGAAAAAACCCTTAAATAACTTTAATTGTAATTAACATATTCTTATAGTAAAATAATATTGTTTTATAATGTAAGAAATGAAGGAGAAAACAAATGAAGAAAGCAACATTAAAGTATTTAGCAATAGGATTTTTCTGTTAGTGCAGTAGCTGGTTTAAAGGATGGTTTTTTAAAGGGAACTTTATTTGATTTAGAGTATTATAAAATACAAACAAGTAAAGCAAAATAATTTATTTAGAGTTCATAATATAAAATAGGATGTCTAATTGGACATCCTATTTTAATAGAGTATTTAATATTAATCTATGCTTTTAAAAGAGTACAACCTGTATTAAATTCAAATTCTTCTTTAACTTTTTCAAAGTTTTCTTCACCATTAATTATGATTAAAGTAACACTTAAATTACTTCCGTTATAAGATGGATTTTTCTTTAACACTATTCCATTTTTAAAGCATAACATATTAGATAAATTCATTAATTCATTTTGATTTACCTTATCTGATATACCTATATTCCAACCGGTTTCACAGCAAATATGACTAAGCTTTTCAGAATATAATTCTCCAATTTTAGGAGATATAAAGGCTAATTCTAAATATTTACCTAAATGATTATTTTTTATACTTTTTTTATAAGGTTTATGTTTTTCATTTTCAAAAGCTTTATCTATAGTATTTAAAGCTATATTTTGTTCTACTTGTATATTACCTATACTTTTAAAGAATCTTTCTTCTTTAACACTGTTATTAAGAGGAGTAGCATTATTATTTGATGAAATAGAAATACTACCATCTAATATATCTAAGGTCCAACCAGTTTCTTTTTGGAATTGGTTTAATATTGTATCTTTATTTTCCACTTCATTGTTAATAGTGATTTGTAAATTATGTTTTTCAGGATAGAAGGAGATCTTTTTTATAATATGTCCTTCTAATAAATTTCTTGCTAAAATTTCAGCAGCATTATTATTTATTTTGTCATTTAAACTTATATTCCAATCAGTTTCATTTTTAAAGTTTTCCATTACTTCTTTAATAGAAGAGGAAACTCCATGAGGAAAATCAAAGTTTAGTATAACTTCCTTGCAATTAAGCATTATACTAGCTTTTTTATAGTTAAAATCTTTAAATTTCCCCTCTATTATTTCCATTAGTTCATTTTGTTTAAGTTCTTTTGGTGCTAGGTCCAAGGCTACTTCATCAAAGGTTCTTGCTTTAAATAAGAATAATCTTCTTAAGTCATTTTCAAAGTAAATACTTTCTAAAAGGCTTTCTTTTAAGCTTTCAATATCTTCTGCATTTATATTTTCTTTTCCGCTCCATAGATATAATAATTCTTCAATGGTGAATAATCTTTCATTATAGTTTTTATATAGGAATTCCCAAAAATCCTTTAGATTCTCATTAGTTAAGCTTACAGCTTTATTTAAAATATGAGAAAATTGTTTTTTAAATTGTTTTCTAGGGTTTTTAATATTTATACTTACTTTTTCACCACATTTTGGAGTAAATACCCTGCCTATAAATTCTTTTGATATTTCTATGCCTAAAGAGTTTATCACCTCTTCATTACCATGTACTAAGAAAATATTTTTAGGTGTTATTCTTTGAAGAAGTCCCTTTATTTCTCCTTTATCAGCATGGGCAGATAAACCGACCTTTTTTACTTTACATTTTACAGGAACACTAAGTCCATTAAGAATAAGTTTTTTCTCTTCCTCTTCACTAGCTTCCATAAGGTTTAGAATTTGTCTTCCTGGTGCTTCTTCATCTTGATAGCCTGTAATTACAATATATCCATTTTCCATAGGTGCTATTTTTTCAGCATAAAAAGCACTTGGCCCACCAGTTAACATTCCAGAACTAGATATTATAACAGCAGCTTCATTTCTTGATAATATTTCCTCTCTATTATCTGTTCTTTTAATTTCTACTATATTATCATCATAAAAAGGTTCAGTACCTTTTAATATTTTTTTACCTAATGAATTTCTTAAATATAGAGGGTTGTTCTTATAAACTCTGTTTATATCTCTTACCATACCATCTACATATATTTTTACTTTTTTTAATTTACCATTGTTTATTGCTCTTTTTAAGATTAGTATAACTTCTTGAGCTCTTCCTAAAGCAAAGGCAGGTATTATCATCTTACCTTTATTAGAAATACAGTCATTTACTACTTCCACTAACAAATCTTCTTCAATATCTCTATTAGAGTGAAGTTTATCACCATAGGTGGATTCCACTATGGCTATATCAGGTCTTAACTTTGGAATTTTAGCTCCTTCTACAGTTCTTTGAGAGAATACAGAGAAATCTCCAGAATAAAATACTGCACCTTCTGCACTTTGTAAGTAAATACAACTAGCTCCTGCTATATGACCTGCATTATAGAAGGTAATAGACATATTTTCAAAAATAGAAAAAGTAACTTCGTAATTAATAGGAAAAATTCTATCTAAGGTACTTTCTACATCTCCTTCAGCATAAAGAGGAATTTCAGATTCTCTATTATTCATTATTTTTAAACTATCATATAGAAGTACTTTAACTAAATCCTTAGTCATGTTATTCATATAAATTCTAGCATTAGGATATTCTTTACTAATAAGAGGTAAGCATCCTATATGATCTAAATGAGCATGACTTATAATAATAGCATCAATTCCACCATATTCTTGTATAATTCTAAAGTTTGGAATAGGATCTTTACTTGCTCCTTGACGTATTCCTGCATCAAGAAGAATATTTTTATTATCTATATTTACTAAAATAGAGCTTCCACCAACTTCTAAAGCTCCTCCTAAAAATTCTAAGTTCATATTTAACTCCTATTTATATAAGTATTTTAAATTTTTTCTTAAAGAATATTATAACAAGTTAAAATTAGAAATGTAAATAAAAAACAAGGTATAATAGAATATTTTGTTATATTACTCCATTAAATTTTATATATGTTGATAAATTTTATTA
>NZ_WHJC01000062.1 GCF_009295725.1 Clostridium tarantellae | reverse complement strand
GTTATAAACTTATTTTTAAAATAAGTTTATTAACTCATAAAATCATTATCTACAGTAATTATACAATTGTAAAAAGGATGCATATCTTTAATGGTTAAAGAAATATTTTCCTTTAATTCTTCGGCAGTCATAACTTTATTAAGTTGATTAGAATCAACAACTATATCAAAAATAAGATTTTTCTTTTCACCTTCTCCAATAACTCTAAAGTCGTGCATTGATTTAATTAAAGGATTATATTTAATTATTTTTTCAATTTCTATACGAGCTATTTTAATTTCTTCTGTTTCAATACATATAGGGTCCATGTGTATAACTAGATATATTTTTAATTTTTCAGAAATTTCTCTTTCGGCGGTATCGATAATATCATGTATTTTCATTATGTTTATATCAGAAGGAATTTCTGCATGTATGGATGCCATACATTTACCTACACCATAATTATGAATTATTAAATCATGAACTCCTATTATATGATCATAAGATAAAACTCCTTCTATTATAGATTTAGATAATTCAGGATCAGGTGCTTCTCCAAGTAAAGGACTTATAGTTTCTTTTATTAAAGAAAAGCCAGCATATAAAATAGCAAGAGAAACAAGCAAACCAATGTATCCATCTATAGGTAAGGTAGTAAACTTTGCAGCTAAGAAAGAGATTACAACACAGCTTGAAGTAAATACATCTCCTAAAGCATCTACAGAAGAAGCTTTAAGTGCAGAAGAATCTATTTTTTGTCCCATATATTTGTTAAATTTACTAAGCCAAAATTTAAAAAAGATAGATATTAATAAAAGAATAAAAGGTATGGTTTCAAATTTTATTACATTAGGATTAAATATTCTTTCAAAAGAAGATTTAACAAATTGAAATCCTACCATCATAACTAAAAATGCAACTATTAAAGCAGAAATATATTCAATTCTACCGTGTCCAAAAGGATGTTCTTTATCAGCAGGCATTTTAGCTAATTTAAAACCTATAATGGTTATAATAGATGATGCTGCATCAGATAAATTATTAAAAGCATCAGCAGTAATAGCAATACTTGCAGAAATAAAACCTACTGAAATTTTAACAATAAAAAGTAATAAATTTATTAATATTCCTATAATACCTGCTAAATAACCATAAGAACTTCTAACTTTTTCATCCTTTACATTTTGATAATTTGGAATAAAGGTTTTTACTAGCAATTTTGAAATCAATTAACAACTCTCCAATCATTAATACTAGTAATTAGTATATATTTTTTTTCAAATAAGTTTACACATTATTTTTATTATATTTAATGCCTTTAGTTATTACAATAAAAATTTTAAATAATAAGTAAAATTTTACAAACTAAAAATGATTTTTATTATTTTAGGATAAATTTATAAAATCAAAATTAAGTTATTAAAAGGAAAATTATTGGAATAATTAATTTTAAATATACAGGTAAATAATGCTATAATAAGGTAGATTTATCATGGGAAATGTTGATAAATTATATAGAATAAATGGAGGATATACTAATGAAAAGAAAGAAAATAAATAAGATTTTATTAGCAGGATGTATTACTGCTAATTTAGCCTTATTAGGGGGACAAAAAGTTTTAGCAACTACAAAGGAAATGTGCAAAGATCAAAATAGTATAAAAAGAAAGGAGAATAAAGCTGAAAATATATCTAAAGTAGAAAAAACAGATAAAAAAATAATTAAAGAAAAAAATAAAGAAAACTTGCAAAAAAATAAAGTTGAAGAAAAAGTTAATAACAATATTGTAAGTAAAGATAATAAATTAGAAAAAAAAGTCCCTAATAAAAAAGAAGTTTGTAAAAAAGAAATAGAAAAAAAGGAACAACCTAAAAAAGAACAAAAAAAAGAAGAACTTAAAGAAAAAGTAGTAAAATGTGAAGCAACTACAATAAATGGTATTAAAATAAACAAACAACTTATTAGTAGAAATTATTCAAAAGGTGTACATATAGTTCCTAAATACATAGTCATACATGATACAGATAATAGAGACAGAGGTGCTAATGCTATAGCTAATAGAGGTTACTTTGCAAATCATCCAGAAGCAAAAGCATCAACTCATTACATAGTAGATCAAGGTAATGTAGTACAAGCTTTAGAAGACAATTGGAGAGGGTGGCATATAGGAGATGGTCATAATCCAAACATTTCAAATTCAAATACGATAGGAATTGAGTTATGTGTAAATAGAGGAAATGATTTTAATAGAACTTTAGAAAATGGTATAGCTCTTACAAAATACTTAATGAAGAAATACAATATACCAGCTTCTCATGTAGTACGACATCATGATTGTAGTGGTAAAATTTGTCCTAAAATGATGATGGAGGATAGACCTGATTTATGGCCTTATTTTAAAGCTAGAGTTAGTGGAAGTTCAGATCCCATACCCAGTGCCACCAGTAGCTCTATAGCTACAGGTAATGTAATAAATATATCATCAACTTTAAATGTTAGAGCAGGAGCAAATTTAGACGCTTCTGTTATTTCACATTTAACTAATGATCAATATGTAAATATCTATGGAGAAAGTAATGGGTGGTATAAAATTGATTATTTAAAAGATGGAAATAGAAAATATGGCTATGTAAGTAAGAATTATATAAAAGTTATTAAGAGAAATAATGGGGATAACAAAGAAAGTATTCAACATAATAATGCAATAAATAAAGAAGGACAAGTTTGTGGAATTAGTACTTCATTAAATGTTAGATCTGGTGCATCTATAAATAATTCAATTACTTCTTCTTTAAGAAATAATGAAAAAATATATATAAATTATGAAGAGAATGGATGGTATAATATTACCTTTGGAAAAAATGAAAAAGGATTTGTAAAAAAAGATTATGTTAAGGTACTAAAAAATAAAAAAAGTGTCAAGGATAATAATACAAGTCCTAAAATAGAAAAAAATAATAAAAAAGGAATAGTAGTTGTATCATCATCCTTAAATTTAAGAAAAGGTCCTGGAATTAATTATTCAGTAATAAACTATTTACCTAATAATAAGGAAGTAGAGATATTAGGAGAAAATGAAAATTGGTACAAGATTAGAGTTAATGGAGAAGAAGGATACGTTTCAATGAAATATATAAAAGTTATATCTAATAATTCTTCAAACAAAGAAACAAAACCTTCTAATGAAGAAAAACCTAAAGCAGTTAATGAAATAGGAACTGTAATAGTATCCTCATCATTAAATGTAAGAAGTGGGGCAGGAACAAATTACGGTATAATAGATTCCTTAATAAGAAATAAAAAAGTCGAGATTTTAGAAAATACAGGTGAGTGGTACAAAATAAGATTTGATGGAAAAGAAGGATATGTAGCAAAACGTTATATAAAAGTTAATGAAGAAAAACTTAATGTTTCATCAAATTCTTATAAATTAGGAACAGTTATAAATGTGAAAAGTAACTTAAATGTTAGAAAAGGACCAGGGTGTAATTATTTAGTAAAAGCATATTTACTACCTAGTGCTGAAGTTAAAATAAAATCAGAAAATAATGGATGGTATAATATAATCTTTAATACTATTTCTGGAGAAAAAGAAGGATTTGTAAAAAATGATTATATAAAAGTTAAATAAAGGAGTGTAATAGTGAATTTAAGGGTATTGAGAAGAAATTTAAAGGTGTATAACATTGTATTAATAATTTTATTTGCAATTAGTATTTTAGGAAATACAAAGGTATTAGCAAATGAGAGTAATATATCTAATATATTAGGAGTTTCTGTAGATAAAGAGTTAATAGATAGAAACTATTCTAAAGGTGAAAAAATCAATCCAACTTATATAGTGATTCATGATACAGATAATAGAAATACAGGTGCAGATGCTATAGCAAATAGAAATTATTTTGCTAATCATAAGGATGCAAAAGCTTCAGCTCATTATGTAGTGGACGAAGATTCTGTTGTTCAAGCTTTAGAGGAGAATTGGAAGGGTTGGCATATAGGTGATGGTAATAATTCTAAAATAAATAATGATAATACTATTGCTATAGAGTTATGTGTAAATAAAGATAATGATTTTGATAAAACTTTAGAACTTGGAATAAATTTAACAAAGCAATTAATGAGTAAATATAATATTCCACCAGAAAATGTAGTAAGACACCATGATTGTAGTGGTAAAATTTGTCCTAAAATGATGATGGAGGATAGACCAGAATTATGGAGTTATTTTCAATCTCAAATAGGATTAGAAAAAACAGATAAAAAGCCTGATTATAATATAGAACAAATGAATAAATGGGGTAAAGTGATTAATGTAAAAAGCATGATTAATTTAAGAAAAGGTCCTTCTATTAATACAGATATTATAGGGAAAATGAATAATGAGGAAGACATATTAGTAAATTATATAGAAAATGGATGGGCTAATGTTACAACACCTTCAGGTGTTACTGGATTTATAAAAAATGATTATATAGACATAAATTATAGCAATGATGAAAGCAAAGTTGAAGATTTAAAAGAAGAGAAATATGAAGAAGTAACTTATAGAAAAGGAAAAGTAGTTGGAGTAAACAGTGTATTGCAAGTAAGAAAGGGAAAAGGAACTAATTGTTTAGTTATAGGAAAACTTAAAGCTAATACTGAAGTTAAAATACTTGGTGAAAGTGACGGGTGGTATAACATATTATTTTTAAACAATAATAAAGAAAAGCAAGGATATGTAAGTTCAAAATATATAAAAGTACAATAAGTGCTAAAATTATCTAAAATAGTATTTTAATACTTAGCCTTTTTGTGGTAAAGTAGAAATAGGATGTTAGACGATTCTTATGAGAGCTTTTAAGTATGGGTTAAAAAATTCATACTTTTAGCTCCCTCTATATTTTAAAGTACATTCATATATTAATTGAATATTAGTTATAAAAATTATATATTTAGTAAATTGGTAAGTGAATTTTTTCAATGTATATTTGTAGATAAATTACATTATGATTTTAATTATATATTTAGAAACAATATATAATTTTAGTATTTATAAATAACTTTAATTAAAGTTATAAGTAGTTTATCCATTTTTTATATAAAGATTGGAGTAGGATAGTTATGGAAAAAGTAATTGCACAAGGATTAATAGATTTCTTATATAATAGCCCAACAGCGTTTCAAGCAGTTGAAAATATTGAGGAAATTTTAGAGCTTAAAGGATTTAAGGAATTAAAAGAAAATGAAAAATGGCATTTAGAGCCTAAAGGAAAATACTTTGTTACTAAAAATAATAGTGCTATAGTAGCTTTCCAAATAGGTTCAGGGGATTTATCAGAGTATGGATTTAAAATTATAGGTGCACATACAGATTCACCAGGATTTAGAATTAAGCCTAATTCTGATATAACAGTAGAAAATACATACATTAAATTAAATACTGAAGTTTATGGGGGACCAATATTAAATACTTGGTTTGATAGACCATTAGCATTAGCAGGAAGAGTTACTTTATTAAGTGATAATCCATTAAAACCTATAAATAAATTTATAAATATAAAAAAACCTATTTTAATAATTCCTAATTTAGCTATACATATGAATAGAGAAATTAATGAGGGAGTAAAGATAGATAGACAAAAAGATACACTTCCTTTATTAGCTTTAGTAAAAGAAACTTTAGAAAAAAATAATTATTTACTAAATCTATTAGCACAAGAATTAGGATGCGAAAGAACAAATATATTAGATTTTGAGTTATGTCCATATGAGTTTGAAAAAGGTTGTTTAATGGGATTAAATAATGAATTTATATCAGCAGGTAGATTAGATAATCTTGCAATGGTACATGCAGGTATAAAAGCTTTAATAGATACAGAAGCAAATTTAGCAACTAATATTATGATGTGTTTTGATAATGAAGAGGTTGGTAGCTCAACTAAACAAGGAGGAGATTCTAACTTTTTATCTATAGTCTTAGAAAGAATAAATATTGCATTAGGAAAAAATAGAGAAGATTTCTTTAGAGCATTAGCGGAATCTTTCATGATTTCAGCAGATTTAGCTCATGCTGTGCATCCAAATAAAGGAGAAATGCATGATCCTACTGTAAGACCTGTTTTAAATGGAGGACCAGTTATAAAAATAGCTGCTTCTCAAAGTTATACAAGTGATAGTGATTCTTCAGCTGTTTATGAAGCCATTTGTAGAAGAGCAGGAGTTAATGTACAAAAATTTGTTAACAGATCAGATTTAAGAGGGGGTTCTACTATAGGACCTATATCATCAACTCATCTTCCAATAAGATCAGTTGATATAGGAACGCCTATATTAGCAATGCACTCTATAAGAGAGCTTGGAACTGTTAAAGATCATTGTGATTGTATTAAATCTTTCGAAGAATTTTATAAATTATAAAAAAATAAAAAAAGCACTGAGAGAGGGGTGGCCTAGCTCAGTGCTTAATTTTTAAAAAAGATATTTAAATATTTATAAAACTTTTATGGCATTTTTAAATTTTATTTGGCTTAAATTTAATACATAGGCAGTTAATAAACTAAATAGTATCTTCACTATCTAGTGGTTTAATGTAAGTAAATTCGGAAGTTTCTATATTGTTGCACACTATATCGTCCTTAGTATGATCTGGTAAAGTTGATGGTTCTCCGCCAGCTGGTGCTCTAGAAATTAAATCTTCTTTATCCGGCACCAACATTTCTCTATCCTTTGGAGGATATTGAGTTTTATTCTTTTTCAATGTGTAACCTCCTTTCTTTTTTATATAATTATGTTGCCACATAAAAAAAATCTTATGCCAGTAATATAAACGTATTTTTGGAAAAGTTATATCTAATAATAAGTTTATAAGATGGTATAATTTAAATATGACATAAAAATTAGAAAGGATTGAATTAAAATGGCAATAAAATTAATATGTATAGATATGGATGGTACTCTTTTAAATGATAATCATGAAATAAGTGAAATAAATAAAAACGCTATAAAAAAAGCTATAGAAAAAGGTGTTCATGTTTCAGTAACTACAGGAAGATTATTTACATCAGCTAAATATTTTTCTAATTTAATAGGAAGTAAAACGGCAGTTATTTCTTCAAATGGTGCTTTTGTGAAAGAAAAAGATGAGGATAAAATCATATTTAAAGCAGCTTTAAATAAAAATCAATTAGAACAAATAAAAGATGTAGTTCAAAAATATAATTTACGTGCTTACTTTAATCTTTTTAATACAGTATTTTCTGAGTTTGCAATACCAGAAAATCATACATACAGAAAAATGAATAAATCTTTACCAAAAGGAGAAAAAATAGAGCTTTTAGATAATATAAAGTTTGAGGATATATTTAAAGAACATGATGGTGAAATTCTAAAGGCCATATGTATAGAAGATAATAAAATAGAAGAATTAAATAATGCAAAAATTGAATTGAAAAAAATTAAGGAAATTGAAGTAGTAAGTTCTTCTCACAATAATTTTGAAGTAATGGCTAAAGGGGCATCTAAAGGTAATGCAGTTAAAGCATTAGCTGAAGAATTAGGAATAAAAAGAGAAGAAATAATGTGTATAGGAGATAGTGAGAATGATTTAAGTATGATTGAGTATGCTGGGGTTGGAGTAGCTATGGGAAATGGTTTTGAACTTATAAAAGAAAAGGCTAAATATATTACATCAACTAATAATGAAAATGGAGTTGCTAAAGCAATTGAAAAATTTGCTTTATAATAAATAAATTATAAAAAAGCATAACAAATAAAAAGTTCTTTTATTTTTACTTGTTATGCTTTACAATAATACATGGAAAAGCTATACAAAAGATATTAATAATAATTAAAGTTAAATGTTTTAAGATTTAAATTTTTATATAATGGAATCGTTAACTTTTTATTGAAAAAGAAAAGCATTTATATTATTAAAGTAATAATATTGAATATTTTTAATATATTAAAATAGAGTGTTATAAATAATAAGAAAACATTTAATTTATAGTTAAGGAGAGATAAAACGTGCAAAAGAAAATTAGAAAAGCAATAATACCAGCAGCGGGGTTAGGAACTAGATTTTTACCTGCTACAAAAGCACAACCTAAAGAGATGTTACCAATTGTAGATAAACCTACTATACAATATATTATAGAAGAAGCTATAGCTTCAGGAATAGAAGAAATTCTTATAATTACAGGAAGAAGTAAAAAGTGTATAGAGGATCATTTTGATAAATCTGTTGAGCTTGAAATGGAACTTGAAAAAAGTGGAAAAAGCCAGCTTTTAGAACTTGTTAGAGATATTTCAGATATGGTTGATATACACTACATAAGACAAAAAGAGCCAAAAGGATTAGGTCACGCTATTAGTTGTGCTAAGACTTTCGTTGGAAATGAACCTTTTGCAATACTTTTAGGAGATGATGTGGTTTATAACAATGAGGATCCTTGTTTAAAACAATTAATTGAATGCTTTAATGAATATAAAACAAGTATCTTAGGAGTACAAACTGTTCCAAAAAAAGATGTATGTAAATATGGAATAGTAAACGGTCTTCATATTGAAGGTAGTGTATATAAAGTTAAGGGGTTAGTGGAGAAACCATCTATTGAAGAAGCACCTTCTAATGTGGCAATCTTAGGAAGATATATAGTAACACCTCAAATTTTTGAAGTTTTAGAAAATACAAAGCCAGGAAAAGGTGGAGAAATTCAACTTACAGATGCTTTAATTAAGCTTATGGAAAATGAAGCTATGTATGCTTATGACTTTAAAGGAAGAAGATATGATGTAGGAGATAAACAAGGATTTTTAGAGGCTACTATTGAATATGCTTTAAAAAGACCTGAATTAAAAGAAGATTTTTTAAGCTATTTAAAGCATATAGTAAATGAAGATGAAAAAGTATATAAGAAGGAAAAAAAAGATAAAAAAGATAAAAAGTTGGTATCTAAACCTGCTATAATTGAAGAAATTAAAGTAGCAGAAGAAATTATAAAAAAATAATAATATTACTTAAAGTTAATGGTAAGGACTATTGAAATTATTAAATTGAATTTTTATACATTAGTAAGTAAGGATTTTTCAATGGTTCTTATTATAATGTTTAAATAAATATTAAATATATAATTATAAATTAGTATAGAGTAAAATTAAACTGTGTATTATGAAAGGAATTAAACTTATGAAAAAGAACTACGTAGAAAAGTACAATGAATGGTTAGATTTAGATGTTATTTCTAATGAAATAAAAGATGAATTAAAATCTATTAAGGATGAAAAGGAAATAGAGGATAGATTTTATAAAGAATTAGATTTTGGTACTGGTGGATTAAGAGGTGAAATTGGTGCTGGAACTAATAGAATAAATGTATATACAGTAGGAAAGGCAACACAAGGGTTTGCAAACTACTTAAATAATGAATATAAAGGAGATAAAGCTGTAGCAATTGCTTATGATTCAAGAAATATGTCAAAAGAATTTGCTAAAGCAGCAGCTTTAACATTAGGTGCTAATGGAATTAAAGTTTATTTATTTGAAAGTTTAAGACCTACACCAGAACTTTCTTTTGCAGTAAGAGAGCTAAAGTGCAAAGGGGGAATTGTAATAACTGCTTCTCATAATCCAAAGCAATATAATGGATATAAAGTATATGGAGAAGATGGTTGCCAAGTTACAGATGCACCAGCTAAAGAAATAATAACTTATGTTAATAATATTACGGATTATAAAAATATAAAAACTATGGATGAAGAAGAAGCTTTAGAAAAAGGTCTTTTAATTTATATAGGTGAAGATATAGACAAGGCATACATAGAAACTCTTAAAAAAGTTACTATAAGAAAAGAATTAGTAGAAAAACATGCTAAAGATTTAAAAATAATTTATACCCCAATACATGGTTCAGGAAATTTACCAGTTAGAAGAATATTAAAGGAATTAGGTTATAATAAAGTTCATGTAGTTAAAGAACAAGAACTACCAGATGGAAACTTTCCAACAGCACCATATCCAAATCCAGAAGACCCAAAGGTATTTAAATTAGCTTTAGAAATGGCTAAAGAAGTTAATCCAGATATAATTTTTGGAACAGATCCAGACTGTGATAGAATTGGTGTGGTTGTGAAAGATAATAATGGAGATTATAAAGTACTTACAGGAAATCAAACAGGAATGCTTTTAACTCATTATATAATATCATCATTAAAAGAACTTAATAAGTTACCAAGTAATGGAGTTGTTATAAAAACTATAGTTACAACTGAATCAGTTAGAAAAATAACTGAAAAATATGGTATAGAATTAATAGATACTTTAACAGGATTTAAGTATATAGGTGAAAAAATTAGAGAATTTAAAGAAACAGGTGCTAAAGAATATTTATTTGGATTTGAAGAAAGTTATGGATATTTAGCAGGTACGGATGTAAGAGATAAGGATGCAGTGGTTGCTTCTATGTTAATAGCAGAAATGACTTTATATTACAAAGAAAATGGAAAGACATTATATGAAGCATTAATAGATTTATATAATGAGTATGGATTCTTTAAGGAAGAATTAATATCAATAGAGCTTGCGGGAAAAGAAGGGCAAGAAAAAATAGCTCTTTGTATAGATGGGTTAAGAGATAATTCACCAGTAGAATTAAATGGTGTTAAGGTAGTTAAGTCCTTTGACTATAGAAATAGCATAGAGGTTAATCATGTAACAGGAGAAAAATCAAAAATAGAATTACCAGTATCAAATGTATTAAAATATATTTTAGAAGATGATTCATGGTTTGTAGTAAGACCTTCTGGAACAGAGCCTAAAATGAAGATTTATTTAGCTGTTAAAGGGAATTCTTTAAAAGATTCATTAGATAAAATGGAAAATTTTAAGAAGGAAGTTAGAAAAATAGTAAATCCATAATTAGTATTAAAATAGAAAATAATAAACCATTGATGAAGATTTAGCATCAATGGTTTATTATATTAAATTTAAATAAAATTTTAATTATTAGTCAGCTTTACCTACGCCAGATAGGATTAAACCATTATTATGATCTAAAGCCCAGCTAATACCCCAATCATTTTGGAATATAAGAAGATTTCTATCTTTAAAGTCTTTAACTTTCTTAGTATCTGAAGTAAGATTTAATTTGTCTACATCCACATCTTCATTTTCTATCCAACGTACATATCTATAAGCAAGTCTATCCATTTTAATATCTACATTATATTCATTTTTAAGTCTATATTCTAAAACTTCAAACTGAAGTACACCAACAACTCCAACTATAATTTCTTCCATTCCAATATGAAGTTCTTTAAATACCTGAATAGCACCTTCTTGAGCTATTTGAGTAACACCTTTGATAAATTGTTTTCTCTTCATTGTATCTACAGGTTTAACTCTAGCAAAGTGTTCAGGAGCAAAGGTTGGAATACCTTCAAATTTAAATTTCTTTGAATTTACACATAAAGTGTCTCCAATGGAGAATATACCTGGATCAAATACTCCAATAATATCTCCAGCATAAGCTTCTTCAACCATTTCTCTATCCTGTGCTAAAAATTGTTGTGGCTGAGCAAGTTTAACTTTTTTTCCACCTTGAACATGGTGAACTTCCATACCTTTTTCAAATTTACCAGAACAAATCCTCATAAATGCAAGTCTATCTCTATGAGCTTTATTCATATTAGCTTGTATTTTAAATACAAAAGCTGAGAAGGGTTCTTCAAAAGTGTTTATTTCACCTATGCTTGAATTTCTTGATAATGGTGAAGATGTTAAATGTAAGAAATCTTTTAAAAATGGCTCAACACCAAAGTTTGTTAAAGCTGATCCAAAGAATACTGGTGAAAGCTCTCCCGCTCTAACCTTTTCTAGATTAAATTCATCACCAGCTATATCTAAAAGTTCTACATCTTCCATTAATTTTTCATAAAGAGCTGAACCTAAAAGTTCTCTTATTTCAGGTGATTCTAAATCACCCACAAAAGTTTCAACTTCACTTTGTCCGTGATTTCCTCCTTGGAATACATAAACTTTATTTGAAGAACGCTCATAGATACCTTTAAATTCTTTACCAGTACCTATTGGCCAATTCATTGGATAAGATTTAATTCCAAGTTCACTTTCAATATCTTCTAAAAGTTGGAATGGATCTTTAGTCTCTCTATCCATCTTATTTATAAAGGTGAATATTGGAATTTCTCTTAAAGAACAAACATGGAATAGCTTTCTAGTTTGATCCTCAACTCCTTTAGCTCCATCAATAACCATTACTGCTGAGTCAGCAGCCATAAGAGTTCTGTATGTATCCTCTGAGAAGTCTTGGTGACCAGGAGTATCTAATATGTTTATACAGTATCCATCATAGTTAAACTGCATAACAGAAGAAGTAACAGAAATACCTCTTTGTTTTTCAATTTCCATCCAGTCTGAAACAGCATGAGTAGAAGCCTTTCTTGCCTTAACAGAACCAGCCATTCTTATTGCACCACCGTATAATAAGAATTTCTCAGTAAGAGTAGTTTTACCAGCATCAGGGTGAGAGATGATGGCAAAGGTTCTTCTTTTTTCTATTTCTTTAATTAAATCGCTCACAAAATTTCCTCCTTAAATTTATGTTATGTAAAATCTACTTTTTAACTAATATTATTTTCTTTTAAAATCATACAAAAAATAACTTTAAAATAGAAGATTAGTAACTAATATAAGTTAAGCTAAAACAAAATAAAAAGTAGCTTGTTTTTAAATGTATTTTTATCATATTTTTAGTATAGCTAAAATAGCTATATTATTTAATTTATAATACTTTTGTAATAACCTAAATTATTATATCATATAAAGATAAAATTTAATAATAATTTTGTGTAAAGTTATAAGCATAACGTCTTGTGCTAGTTAATTTTTAAAAATAAAAAGTAGAAAGAGAACTAAACTCATTTCTACTTTTAATATTTTAACCTTCTATTGTTTTAATTTCAAAATCTTCAGTTATAGATTCTACACTTATAGGATCTACTTTAATATCCTTTAAACCAGTTATAGAAAGAATTTTATCACTTCTTTCCTTAGTAGAGCCTTCAATTATAGAATATTTAACATTTTCGCTATCTAAAAATTGAATAATAGCTCCATCTACAGCTTTTGCCATATCTTCATACTGCCATCTAACTCCATCTTTAGAATATCCAAATTGTCTTGGAACAAAGAATATGTAATCATATTTTTGTAAATCTCTTAAAGCTAAATGATATAAATCCTTAAGAATTTCAATTTCTTTTTG
The DNA here is from genome assembly GCF_009295725.1 of Clostridium tarantellae. Classification (GTDB taxonomy): domain Bacteria; phylum Bacillota; class Clostridia; order Clostridiales; family Clostridiaceae; genus Sarcina; species Sarcina tarantellae. The sequence continues at coordinate 1,551 of NZ_WHJC01000062.1, read as the reverse complement.
CGTTCTTTTTTTATTTCCTAACATGAATCTACCATATATATAAGGAACAAAAGTAGCATAATCTGTTAAAGCATAATCAAAATCATTTAAAGAATTTTCTAATTGAAGTTGTCCTAAATATATACCATATTGCTCAGAAATAGTTTCAATCATGCCTTTTTCTCTTAAGTATTCTGTACTATATTCAGTTACAGCTGGTTCTAAAAATGTACTAAAATATACTCATTTAGATAATTCGCACTTTTACTATCATAAGATAGCATTTAAGCCTTGGATGTACCAGTTCGTAAAATTCATAATATTTAACTAAATCCTAAATATTACAAACTAAACTATCCTACAACCGTATTTGAAAATTTTATATTAAAAGGATTTTATTTAACCCCAGTTTCCTGTAAAATATAAGCTTCATATTGCTATGAGATACTTATATTTGTGATTAAATATTCCATTTATAATCTATTTATTAATATTTCTTTAACTTTTTTATAAGGAGTATATAAAGGTATTTCTTTATCATATTTTCTATTTAATATATTTTTACTAGCATTTATATCTGAATGAAATTTTCCACATTTACTACATTTGAAAATATCTCCATTTCTATTGCCAACTCCTCCACATATATTACATATCTTACTTGTATAAGCAGGATTTATATATCTGTAGGTTATACTATTAAAATCACACTTATATTCTAATCTCTCTCTTATATATCCTTTAATCCATCTTGATAATTTATCCATCTTGATAATTTTCTCTTAACAGATTTAGGATATCTATCCTGCCATTTAACAAAATCTAAATTTTCCATAACTATCTTTTTAGGTTTTTCACTTTTTATTAAATGATTTATATAGGATTTAACCCTTTGGTCATGCTTTCTTTTATTATTATTATATTTCATATTACCTAAGTTGTATCAATACTTTATGATAAAGACTAGTAGCTTTTAAAATGTAATTAATATAATGTTTATCATTAGCCGATAAATTTCCATTGTTATTAATTGCATTTTTAATTTTATTTTTAATTTTATTTTTTATATTACTCCATTGGGATTTAATGTTTCCAAAAGCTTCATTTAGAGCTAATTTCCAATATCTAGCCGGAAGCTTCCATTGCTCTGCAAACTTTGATTTCACCCATTCATCCCTTATTTTTCTATCTTTGCCTAGTAGTGAAATACTATTAATACCACTATATCTAGAATAAACATAGTTCTTAACAGTCTTATATTCATTCGCTATAAACAGCAATTCTTTTATAACATCCTTGTCTAATTGATATGAGTATTGCTTTACTGTTTTAATAATAGTTGTCACTACTTTCACCTCACTTTATATATTTATTATGCACTTAGTATTTCCATTTTATTAATACTATTTTCACATAAAAATATAAATTGTTTGTAAGGTATTAATCTCGCTATATAAAATTTTCAAATACAGTTGTTTAAATTATCTAAGTTTTCCTTTTATACATTTTTAGAATGTTCAACTAGGTTCATTACTCCTAGTCAGTTCTCTTATGAACTTCTTATACTTTCAT
>NZ_WHJC01000061.1 GCF_009295725.1 Clostridium tarantellae | reverse complement strand
TTTTATTTCTTTATTAAGTAGTACATAAATTGAATTTTTAATATTTTTTATTTAAATAAAGTTAAAAAATTTACTTTGAAGAATTTTTAATAAGTATGTCTATAAAAAAGTTTAGTTTAGAGAAGTTTTTTATAGTAAACTATAGTTTTATATAGATATATAATTAAGTATTTTTAATAAAACATAGAAACTTAAAATTTTATTAAAGGGTGGGAATTAAAATGTTTAGATTTAATGATAGATTAGAAGAAAGAAAAAAAAGAGATAAAGAGTTAATGGAAGAGGTTAAATTAGGAAAAAAATTAAACTTTAAAGAGCTTATTTCCTTAATGATTTCACAATATATTATAATTCTTCCTTGGGCATTTCTTTGTATTTTTATATTTTTAATTGTTGCACAGGGAATAATATATTTTTGGAGTAGGTAAAATTCTTTTAATTTTTGAAAATAATATATAGTAATATCTATTGAAATATTATATTAAATTATTAATATGATGATATATAAAATAACATTTATAGAAACAATATGATATAATTAAAAAGGTTAGAAATAATGATTATTTATATTCATATTATAAATAATTATATGGAGGTATTATTATGAAAAAAGAATTATTTATTGATTTATCAAATGCAGCACCAATTTTAAAAGAGCACGAAATATCATATATGCAAGGAGCAGTTAATGAAGCTCATTCAAAGTTACATAATGGAAATGGTGTTGGAAATGACTTTTTAGGATGGATAGATCTACCTATAAATTATGATAAAGATGAATTTGAAAGAATTAAAAAAGCAGCAACAAAAATTCAAAATGATTCAGAAGTTTTAATAGTTATAGGAATAGGTGGTTCTTATTTAGGAGCTAGAGCAGCTATAGAAATGCTAACAAATAATTTTTATAATGTTTTATCAGCAGGACAAAGAAAAACTCCAGCAATCTTTTATGTAGGAAATAACATAAGTTCAACTTATATGATGGATTTATTACAGGCTATAGAAGGAAAAGATATAAGCGTTAATGTTATATCAAAATCAGGAACAACAACTGAACCTGCAATAGCATTTAGAATATTTAAAGATTATATGGAAAAGAAATACGGAAAAGAAGAAGCTAAGAAAAGAATATATGCAACAACAGATGCTAATAAAGGAGCATTAAAAAGCTTAGCTGATACAGAAGGATATGAAACATTTACTATTCCAGATGATGTTGGAGGTAGATTCTCAGTTTTAACTCCAGTTGGATTACTTCCAATAGCAGTTGCAGGAATAAATATAGATGAAATGATGAGAGGAGCAGCTGATTCTAGAGAAGAATATTCTAATCCATCATTAGAAGAAAATGCATGTTACAAATATGCAGCAGCAAGAAATGCTTTATATAATAAAGGAAAAGAAATAGAGATATTAGTTAATTATGAGCCAAATCTTCATTTCTTCAATGAATGGTGGAAACAATTATATGGAGAATCAGAAGGAAAAGATAATAAAGGAATATTCCCAGCAGCAGTTGATTTCACAACAGATTTACATTCAATGGGTCAATATATTCAAGAAGGTAGAAGAAACTTATTTGAAACTGTAATTAATGTAGAAAAAGTTGCAAAAGAAGTTGTTATAGAAGAAAGTGCTGAGAATATAGATGGATTAAATTTCTTAGCTGGAAAAACTATGGATTTTGTAAATAAAAAAGCTTTCCAAGGAACTTTATTAGCACATAATGACGGAGGAGTTCCAAATATAGTAGTTAATGTTCCAGAATTATCACCATATTATTTTGGAAGATTAGTTTATTTCTTTGAAAAGGCTTGTGGATTAAGTGGATATATTTTAGGAGTTAATCCATTTAATCAACCAGGAGTTGAAGCTTACAAGAAGAATATGTTTGCTTTATTAGGAAAGCCTGGATTTGAGGATTTAAAGGCTGAATTAGAGAAAAGATTATAATTTATGAGAATTATAGTAGATGGAGATGGGTGTGCTGGTAAAAGTATAATAGAGAACATAGCTAAAAAATATGATTTGCCAGTAATAATCTATTGTGATATACATCATAGAATAAGTTCTAATTATTCAACTGTTAAAATTGTTGATGATGGCTTTCAAAGTGTTGATATGTATGTAATAAATGAATGTAGAAAAAATGATATAGTTGTTACTCAAGATTATGGAGTAGCAGCTATGTCATTAGGAAAAAAAGCATTTTCTATAAATCCTAAGGGGTATATATATACAAATGAAAACATAGATAGATTATTGTTTGAAAGACATTTAAATCAAAAAGCTAGAAAAGCTGGATTAAGAGGAAAAAATCCTGCTAAAAGATCTAAAGAGGATGATGAAAGATTATTAATTAATCTTTCTAAACTTATAGAGAATATGAAAAAATCTCAGGGATAACCCTGAGATTTTTATTTAATGGTTTGATTATATGGATATAATAAAATTAGGAGATTTATTAGTGTTACTTGTAATAACACTAACAATATTATTATCAATATATATATAATTTATTCAAAAATATAAAATAAATAAATTGGAAAATAGATCTATACCATATTTTGTTTACATAATATGGAAAGTGTAATATAATTTATTATAGGTAATAGGGTAATTTTATGGGAGGGGTTTTATGGGAGAAATACTATTAGAAATAGAAGAAAAAGAAATTATAGATAGGGCTGAGCCCATTAATATAAAAGTTATAAATAATACTAATGAAGAATTAAAATACAAAATATTAGCTGGAAAGGATGGAATTTGGGAAACATTAAAGGAGTTTAATGAAAAAGCAGAAGTAAATTGGATTCCAGGAGATGATGGAAATTACATGATTATTGCTGAAGCTAAAAAAAAGAACTCCAATAAATCTTTTGATTTTAAAGTTTCTCAAAATGTTGCTGTGGGAGTAAATGAAGATAGATTAATAAAGAGACTATATGTAGATAAAGACAACTTAACTATAGGTGAAAAAATAAACTTATATGTAGATGGTGATGTTCCTCTTATTATGTATAGATATTTTATAAATTCTAAAAATGGATGGCAATTAATAAAGGATTATGGAGTGGATAATAGTCTAACATATACCATAAATGAAGAGGGAACTTTTGAATTTTTAGTTGAAGCAAAAACTACAGATTCTCCAAATAGCTTTGATGATTTTAAAACTATTTCTTTTAATGCAGTTGGATTTAAAAAGCCTGAAATAACTAATTTTTCATGCTTAAGTGAAGAAAGATTAGTTGATAGAGAATTATCATTTGAAGTTCATGGAAATTTTGAAGATGAAAGAACAGCACTTTATAAGTTTGTAAAAATTAATCCTAATGGAAAAACTTATTGTATACAAGATTATTCAACGAGAAAAATGGTTAGTTTTATAGAAAAAAAAGCTGGAAGTTATAAACTTTTATGTATGATAAGAGATATGTATTCAGCTAATGATTTTGATGATAGAGCGGTTATGGTGTATGAGGTATTATCTTATAAACCTTTAGAATTAAAGGGTTTTACAACAGATTTAAGTTCACCTCAAATAAATGGGGCAAATGTTTTAATTAAATCAATTGTAGAAGGTGGAAATAATTTATTATATAGATTTAAAATAGATGGACCTATTGCTGAGGATTCAGGATATACAAGAAACAGTACCTTTGTATGGAATACTAAAGCAAAAGGAGATTATAAAATAATTTTATGGGCTAAAGATGAACAATGTGATAAAGAATATGAAATTGAAGCTATAATAAATTATACAGTAGAAGAAAAGAGAGTAAAGCCAGTAATAATAACAGATGTGATTTTAGATAAGGATAAGGATTATTTAGTTAATGAATCAATTAAAGTAAAAGTAATTACAGATGGTGGATATAATTTAAGATATTCATTTGTTATATTAAAAAATGGATTAAAACAAGAAGAAATACCTTATGGTAATGCAAATTGGACTTCTTTTACTCCAAAAGAAACTGGCGAATATGAATTAGAAGTAAGAGTAAAAGATAAATACTCAGAAAAAGAATATGATGCACATACAGTTTTTCATTTAAAAGTAAAAGAATATATTGAGGGAAAGATACAACATATTTTAGTCCCTTCAAAAGGATATTTTTTAGTTGGTGATAAGATAGAATTAGAGGCAATATTAACAAACACTAATGAAACTCTAATAAAATATGTAACTAAAATAAATGAACAAATTGTAGAAGAAACAAATTATATAAATAATAATAAAATTACTGTTGTACCTAAATGTTCAGGAAAATATGAAATTGAATTATATGCAAAAAATAAAAAATGCAAAAATGGATTTGATAATAAAAGAGAAGTGAAGTTTTATATAAATGATGCATTGCCTGTTACAAACACCAAAATATCTGCTAATAAAGCAATTTATAAATTAAATGAAGAGCTTAATTTTATTACAACTAGTAATGGTGGTGCTGCTGTTTGTTATGAATATTATATTATGATTAATGGTAGCTGGAAATTGGTACAAAGATATAGTAGAAAAAATTATTATACCTTTAGGCCTTTTATTCCAGGTCAATATAGACTTTTAGTATTAGCTAAAAGTCATTACAATAAAAAGCGTAGTTATGAAGATTATGATAGTCTAGAATTTATAGTTGAAGAGTAAATAAAAGTCAGGAGATATTCTCCTGACTTTTTTTAATGAGGGTCATGACATCTGCATTTATCTTTCCCAAGTTTTCTTGATTCTTGTGAATATCCAAATTCATCAGAGGTTTCCATTTTCATTTTCTTTAATTCAGCTTTAGTTTTAGGATTAGATTTCTTATTATCTTTAGAATTTTTATTGTTTTTATGAGCCATAGTAATATCACTCCTTTTATTTTGTAATAATAGTTTTTGAAAAGATTTTTAATTTATTCTAGTATAGTGTTACCAATAAATTATTAAAAAAATATTTAAGCAGTTAATTAATATATAAATGTTAAATAAAAAAAGTAATGTGTTATAATTAAGAAATAATTAAATTTTAAGGAGGTTTTAGCTCTTGGAAAGATTAGATAAAGTTTTGTCGAACCTTGGATATGGTACTAGAAAAGAAATAAAGCAAGTGGTGAAAAAAGGATTTGTAGAGGTAAACGGAAAAGTTATAAAGGATAATGGACTTCAAATTAATCCAGAAATAGATAAAATAGTAGTTAATGGAGAAGAAGTTATATATAGAAAGTACATATATTTAATGATGAATAAGCCAGATGGAGTAATTTCGGCTACATATGATAATAGAGATGAAACAGTTATTGATTTGTTATATTATGAACATCAAGTTTTTGAGCCATTTCCTGTAGGAAGATTAGATAAAGATACAGTAGGACTTTTATTATTAACTAATGATGGAGATTTAAATCATAAGTTAATATCTCCTAAATGGCATGTGGATAAAATTTATTATGCAGAAATAAATGCACCTATAGATGAAAAAGATATTAAAGCTTTTGAAGAAGGAATAACTTTAGATGATGGATATAAGTGTATGAGTGCTAATTTAGAAATTGTAGAAAATTTAGAAGATATGGCTAAAGTACATGTTACAGTACAAGAAGGAAAATATCATCAGGTAAAAAGAATGTTTGAAGCTAGAGGAAAAAAAGTTAAGTATTTAAAAAGAATAAAATTTGGTACTATTCCTTTAGATGAAACCTTGGAAGAAGGCGAATATAGAGAGCTAACAGAGGAAGAATTAACAATACTGTACAAAAGTTTTGAATAAAATTTACATAAATGATTGTCTTCCTTCATTTATGTAAAGGAGTTGCAAAAAAAGTTATAAAATTACTTGCATTTTAAGTGTAGGTTTACTATAATAATCATTGCAAGGATAAATAAAAGGAATAAATAGCCCCCTTTTTATTTATTGCTTATTGCTAAGGCGCAACCTGGCCCCAAGGGTTGCGTTTTTTTATTTTTAAAAATTAATATGAATTTAAAATTGCAAAAAAATAAAAAAATGATTTTTATTTTTCTATGTAATAATATCAATATAATTGACAAGTATTAAGATAAGTATTGAAAATATTTACTAATACTTTATTTTTATATAAAAAACTATTTTAAAGCAACTTATGTCTATTTAAATAAATTTTAGGGTATTATGATATAATATTCATAGTTATATAATGAGAAGGAGTGATTCCATTGGATTTGAAGAGCTTACTTAATAAGGAGCAATATGAGGCAGCTACAACTATAGAAGGTCAAGTACTTATATTAGCAGGAGCTGGATCAGGAAAAACTAGAGTTTTAACCCATAGAATAGCACATATGATAGAAGACCTTTATATAAAACCTTACAATATTTTAGCAATAACATTTACTAATAAGGCTGCGGCAGAGATGAAAGAAAGAGTGAAGGCTTTAATTGGTAATGAAGCAGAATATATGTGGATTTCAACTTTCCATTCATCATGTGTAAGAATATTAAGGAGAGAAATAGAAAAATTAGGCTATAAAAAAGATTTTACAATATATGATTCATCTGATCAAAAGACTTTAATAAAGCATGTTATGAAAGAGCTTAATATTAATGAAAAAGATATAACTGATATGGAAATATTAGGAGCTATAAGTAAAGCTAAAGACAATTTACAAAGTGCTGAAAGTTTTAAAAGAGAATTTGAAGGAGACTTTAGAAAAAGTAAAATAGCCGATGCATATTTATTATACCAAAAAAAATTAAGACAAAATAATGCTCTTGATTTTGATGATTTAATTGTTAAAACAGTAGAATTATTTAAAAAAAATCCAGATGTTCTTGAATTTTATCAAAATAAATTTAAATACATAATGATTGATGAATATCAAGATACAAATAAGGCTCAATATGAATTTGCAAAATTATTAGCAAATAAATATAAAAATATATGTGTAGTTGGTGATGATGATCAATGTATTTACGCATGGAGAGGAGCAGATATTAGAAATATATTGGATTTTGAAAAAGATTATCCAGAAGCTAAAGTTGTAAAATTGGAACAAAACTATAGATCTAAAGGAAATATTTTAGAAGCAGCAAATAAAGTTATAAAAAATAATGCTGAAAGAAAACAAAAAGTATTAAGAACAGATCAAATTTTAGGAGAAAAAATAAGTATTTATAGAGCTTATTCAGATAAAATGGAAGCTACTTTTATAGTAGAAGAAATAAAAAAAATTATGCAAGAAAAAAACTTAAATTATAGTGATTTTGCTATTTTATATAGAACTAATGCTCAATCTCGTAATTTTGAGGAAGGCTTTAGAAGAGCAACTATTCCTTATAGAATTTTTGGAGGCCTTAAATTCTATGATAGAAAAGAAATAAAAGATATTCTTTCATATCTTAAGGTAATTGTAAATCCTCAAGATGCTATAAGTTTAAGAAGAATAATAAATGTTCCTAAGAGAAGCATTGGAGATACTACAATGGAAAAAGTTCAACTATATGCTAATGAAGTAGAGGATACATTATATAATTCACTATTAGATATAGATACTGTACCAGGGTTAACATCAAGAAGTATTAATCCAATAAAGAAATTTACCGATATGATGGATGATTTAATGATTATGTCAGAACAATTAAAAGTTTCAGAATTTATAGAATATGTTTTAGAAAAAAGTGGATACTTACAAGCTTTAAAAGATTCTAAACTTTTAGAAGATGAAAGTAGAATAGAAAACTTAAAAGAGCTAGTATCTGATGCTGTAGAATTTGAAAAAAGCAATGAAGAAGATAAATCTTTATCTACATATTTAGAAAAAGTTGCGTTAATTCAGGATATGGATAGTATGGGTGAAGAAGATAATTATGTTATGCTTATGACAGTCCATAGCTCTAAAGGATTAGAATTTCCAGTAGTATTTATGGTTGGAATGGAAAATGGAATATTTCCTAATAACATTTGTTTTGATAAGACTTCACAAATGGAGGAAGCTAGAAGACTTTGCTACGTTGGAATAACTAGAGCTAGAGAAAAGCTATATATGACTTCAGCTGAAACTAGAATGGTATTCGGTAAAACAGTTGCGTATCCTCAATCAGATTTTATTTCAGAAGTTCCAAGTGATCTTAAAGAGTATATAAATAAACCTAAAGTTAATAATGCAAATTCTGTTACGACAACTAGTAAAGGAATAAATTCTCGTTATAATAATCCTCATAGTCTAAGAGGAAATATGACTTATGGTAGAAGCAATATGACTACTTCTCAAGCTAATAAAAGATTAGATGATATATTAGGTTTATCTGATGAAACAAGCAAAAAATGCACTGTAACAGAGGCCAAAATAGGAAGAAAAGTTAAGCATTCTAAATTTGGAGTAGGAACCATAATAACAGCTACTAAAGTTGAAAATGATGTTAAATTAACAATAGCTTTCGATAGCCAAGGGGTTAAAAATTTAATGTTAAGTTTTGCACCATTGGAATTATTATAAAAGGAGTATAAAAATGGAAGTAAAGAAAAAAATTGAAGAATTAGTTAAAAAGCTAAATAAATATGCTTACGAATATTATGTTTTAGGTAGTTCATCTATAACTGATAAAGAATATGATAAAAATTATGATGAATTAGTTTCATTAGAAAAAGAAACTGGTTATATATTACCATATTCACCTTCCCAAAGAGTTGGCGATATTATACTTCCAGAATTTAAGAAATATACTCATAAAGCTAAGCTATGGAGTTTAGATAAAGCTCAAACAATAGAAGAGTTAGAAGAGTGGCATAAAAGAAATATTAAATTTATAAAAGAATATAATAAAACTGCTACAGAAAAATTACCATTAGCAAAATATATACTTACTAAAAAATTTGATGGTTTAAGTATAAACTTATCTTATGATGAAAATGGAGTTTTAATAACTGGAGCTACTAGAGGAACTGGTGAAGTAGGTGAAGATGTTACAGCTCAAATAAAAACAATAAGAACAATTCCATTAAAAATAGACTCTAATGATTTTTTAGAAATTCATGGAGAGGCTGTAATGACAAAGAATGCATTTGAAGAATATAATGCTAAGGCTGAAGTTCCTTTGAAAAATTTAAGAAATGGTGCAGCAGGAGCATTAAGGAACTTAAATGTAGCGGAAACTGCAAAAAGAAAATTATCAGCTTTTTTCTATGATATTGGATATAAAGAAGGAGTTCAGTTTAAAACTTATGAAGAAATGCTAAAGTATATAAACGAAAAAGGATTTCCTATGGATGATTACATAGAAGTATGTAATGATATAGATGATATAAAAAAGCAAATAGAATATATAGAAAATTTAAGATTTGAATTACAATACGATATAGATGGAATAGTTATTGCTATTGATGATATTAGAACAAGAGAATTATTAGGTTATACTGTTAAATTTCCTAAGTGGGCTATAGCTTATAAGTTTGCAGCACAAGAAACAACAACGAAGTTAATAGATGTTGAGTGGAATATTGGAAGAAGTGGAAGATTAGCACCAACAGCTATTTTAGAGCCTGTTGAACTAGCTGGAGTAACAGTAAAAAGAGCTACCTTAAATAATATGGATGATATAAATAGAAAAGGTATTAAGATTAATGCTGAGGTTTTCATAAGAAGAAGTAATGATGTTATTCCAGAAATAATGGGAGTTGTAGAAGATAGTTTACAATATGCAAAAGAAATAATACCACCTACTATATGCCCAGCATGTGGAGCTCATTTAATTCAAGATGGAGTTCATATATTCTGCGAAAATACTTTAAGCTGTAAGCCCCAATTAGTTAAAACTATTGTTCATTTTGCAGGAAGAGAAGCTATGAATATAGAAGGATTTTCTGAAAAAACTGCTGAACAATTATTTGAAAAGCTAGATATTAGAGATATTTCAGATCTATATAAATTAGAATATGAAAAATTGCTTAATTTAGAAAAGTTTGGACCTAAAAAAGCACAGAATTTATTAAATGCTATTGAAAATAGTAAGGAGTGTTCTTTAGCTTCATTTATTTATGCTTTAGGAATACCTAATGTAGGTGTGAAAACAGCCAAAGATTTAGTTAATCATTTTAAATCATTAAATAATATTAAAAATGCATCTTTTGAGGAACTTATTCTTGTATCTGATGTAGGAGATATAGTTGCAAATAGTATAATAGAATTTTTTAAAGAAGAAAGAATTTTAAATACTATAAATGAATTGTTAAATATAGGAGTTTCTCCAAAATATAAAGAACAATTAATAGAAGAAAGTATTTTAAAAGGAAAAATTATAGTTGTAACAGGAACTTTAAAAAATTATTCTAGAAATTCAATAAAAGAAAAATTAGAGTTATTAGGTGCTAAAGTTTCTGGAAGTGTAAGTAAAAAAACAGATTATGTTATTGTAGGGGAAGATGCAGGTTCTAAATATGAAAAGGCTAAAGCTTTAGGGTTAAATATTATCTCAGAGGAAGAATTTGAAAAATTGATTTTAAAATAATAATCAATAATATTTAAAAGAGTAACAAATCCAATATGTAGGATTGTTACTCTTTTTGTTTAAAATTCTTAAATTGCATATTATTAACATTATTTGAATAACAAACTTATTTTATGTAAAAATTCAATAATTATTTCTCTATGTAATTATCTGATATATATTCAGTTGAATTTTTTTCGTTTTTAATATTATTTTTTTTATCTTTAATTAAATAAATATTTTGAGCTATTTTTTCTAATAAATAATTTTGGTATTTAATTTGATTAAAGGCTTTATTAGCAATTATGAAAGCCCATATTGCTAAAATTATCATAGTTATCATAAATATAATTGCTATACCTTGGAAAACTAGCCCAACAATTTCATTTGCTAAGGTCATAAACAACACCTCCATTTTTTGTAAAGATTAAATAAATTATAACATAGCTTATATAAATATAATACTCTTAAATAATTGAGTGTATCATATCATATACTTTAATATATTAATTCTTTTGGGAGTATTAATAATGTTATTAATTAAAAAAATATATTTTACATTTAATAAAGATAAATTAGAAAGAGCTAAAATGAAATTAAGAAAAATTTCTATAAATAAGGTACAATTTCTTATAGAAAAACAATGTAAAAATTTAAACATAAATTATTTAATATTAGTTAAAGAAAAAAATAATTTAGTGTTTAAATTAAAAGTTAAAAATAAAAATATTATATTAAAATTTCATAAAGATTTAGCAATAACATTAAGTGATTATAATAATTTTATGACTGTATTTAATAAAGAGGATGGATATAGGGGGTACTATGTTACCACTGGAGTTTTTCATCATGATATATACAGTAAAAATTATTTAGAAATTATTAGAAAAAAAATAGATATTATAGATGGAAATAAGTTTTTATTAAATCAAAAGTGGTTTAAATCATTTAATTACAATAATTTTAATTATAATGATATATCATTTAACAAATATTTTAAAGTTTAACTGATTAATATTAAGTTTCTTGTTAATAATTTATTAATGATAGTAATTACATTATACAGGAGATATATATTAATGAAAAAAAGTATTAATTTAATTTTTTTTATAGTCATAAGTGTATTATTGATTAGTTGTAATAAAATAAGTAGCTTAGAAACAACTTCAAACAAAGAAGATGAAAGTATAATTTATTCTGTTGAGAGTATTCCTAGTTCTTTATTACCAAATTTAGGGGTTAGTGTTGGTGAAAATGATTTAATATGTTCTTTATTTGAAGGTTTAGTCGAAGTTGATGAAAAGGGTAATATTATACCAGCATTAAGTGAGGGGTGGAAATTAAGTGATAATAAATTAGAGTATACTTTTATTATAAAAAAAGATATAAAATGGAGTAATGGTAATCAAATTAAAGCTAAAGATTTTGAAGATTATTTTAAAGATTTATTATCTCCTCAAAATAAAAACTTTATTGGTGATGAATTAGATTCTATATATGGAGTAAAGGAATATAGAAGTGGGAAAAATTCTTTTAATGAAGTTGCAATAAAAGCTATAGATGAGTTTACACTAGCTATTAAAATGAATAAGGTTGATGATGATTTATTATATAACTTAACAAAGCCTATTTATAGACTAAGAGATTTGAAAAGCCCTTTAAATAATTATTTAAATGATTATACTAGAATAAAATATTCAGGACCATATATAATTAATAGTTTAAATAAAGATACTAAAGAAATAAAATTAATAAAAAATAAATTTTATCCTAATAATGCAGGAGTAAATGAAATTGTATTTATTAAAAGTGAAGAAAAGGAGTTAGATTTTGCTGCATACAATATTGGTAAAATAGATGTAATGAAAAATCCTCCTATTACTTTGTTTAAAGAAGGTAATTTGCTAACTAGTAATCATATATATACTACTAATATTATGAAAATATTAATTTTTAATTGTGATAATGCTATTTCTGGACTTTTAGATTTTAGAAAAGGTATAATGAATGCTTTAAATTTAGAGTTAATGGATAGTTATATAATAAAAAATAATATAGGAAAGTGGAATGTTAATGAATTGAATTATTTACAAGTGGTTGAAAAAGATATTTCTAATAAACCAATTGAAATTTTAGATAATTATGATAAAAGACAAAGTTATTATACACAAGCAATACAATTTTTTTACAATTTAAATATTTATGATAAAACAATAAGGTTAATAGGTAAGGATACTTTAGAAAATCAGTTTATAGGAGAATTTATAAGAGATTTATTAAAAAGTAAATATTCAATTAAGGTATCTTTAAATTTATATGATGAAGAAAAATTAAAAGATATTTTAGAAGCTGGACAATTTGAGATATATATAGGTGAGTTAGATTTAAATGAAGAGAATTTTACTTATGAATTTATAAATTCTAATTCTGAAATTTTTGATAAAAATTTATCTATAATTTCTTTATATAATATTAATGATATTTGGTGTAAATCAGATAAAATAAAATACTTATTTGTAGATAAAAATGGCAACATAATATTTAAATATATAAATAAAAATCTACTTACATAATGTAAGTAGATTTTTATTATAGAATTTTAATAATTTTATGGAGATTTTAAAAAGAATTCATCTATATTAAAATCATTTTCATTATTATTAAAATTTATTAATAAATCCTCATTATTTTTAGTTTTTTCAAGTTCTACATCTAATATTGCATCATTTAAAGAAATATCTATAGAATCTGATACCATATCTTCATTATTATCTATTTTAGAAGAAGTTTTTTTAGTATTAATAGATTTTTTATTATATGCAGGTTTTATGTTGGAAAACATATTATTTATATAGTCAGATTGTAATAAATAATTAATTATAAAAAATAATAAAAAATTTATATTACTATCAAATGTATTTTTGTTACTTGAAAATACTTCTTTTTTTCTTGAATAAATTACATTTTTCATAAAAATAGAGGCTAATCCAGTTAGTTCTGGACTATTACAATTAGGCATTCTAAACATAGCTTCTTCTATAAGATCTGAAGATTTTAATGAAGAATTTATATATCTTTCATATGAATCTAAATTAGGTGGCTCAGGAAAACCAGTTATTAAACCAGAATTAACAATATATTGTTTATAAACTTTAAATATAATATCAGCAATATTTTTTGATGAATCTATATATTTATAGTATAAAATCATATTTAAAATATATAAAATAATTTCAATACTAGAATATTTTATTTCTTTTTTATTTAAAGATTTAGATAATATGCCTCTTTCATCATCATACATATTAATGAATAAATCTATTATATCTGTAAATGAATCTTTAAATAAAGATATATTCAAATTTTCATAAGCAAGCATAAGATTCATAGCCAATAATCCAGTAGTTTCAAGATCAGAAATAGAATTAGCAGATTCATAATATTTAGAATTTATATAATCACATAAATCTATTAAAAGAATTTTACAATTTTCATCTTTAGATAAATTAAACATAACATTTAAACAAAAGCATATTTTACAACAATCATTAAGTGATAATAAATAAATACTTTCTTTTATTTCTAAAAACATTTGTAGTATTTCAAAGGCAAATTTTTCATATGATTTTGAATCTTCATCTTCTTTACAATTTTTAGCATAGCAATAATAAGAAATCATCATAAATGCTTGATCAACAAGATTAAACTTTGAGTTTTTTTCACTTAAATTTAATTCACCTTGATGAATAGATTCAAGATTTTTTTTATCTATAAAAAAACCTTCATTATTACGTAAATAATTATAATAAAATTCAAGTTGAATTTTACTTAAGCTTTTATATAAATTAGATATTTCATTTAATTGATCATCTAAAGAGGTAAAACTATCATAATATCTAGTTAAATAAATTAATGAAGAAGTCATAAGAGCATTTGATAATATAGGGATATCTTTTTTGAAAGTAGTATCATCCCAGCTTTTATAGTATTTAGAAGAATATATATTAGGTTTAGCTTTTTTATATACACAAAGCAAAGGAGTTGTTCCACGAAAACTTGCAAGTTCTTCTTTTGTAAATTCTATGTTTTTTAAAATTTTTGAATTTATTGTAATTCCACATCTTGATTCCAAAACGATATGTTTTATAGCTTCTCTTGATAAATATAGAAGTTGTGATTCGATCTCTTTAGTAGAAAGAGAATTCATTCTAAAAAAAGGACCTATATATTTCAAGTTTTTCACCTCATAAAAATAATTCTTATATTATTAATATGAAAAAAAGAATTAAATATTACTATAGCTTTTAAGTATTAATAAATAGTATATTGATAAAATATTACTTTAATTGATAAAGGTGAAAATAACCAATATACTATATGTATA
>NZ_WHJC01000060.1 GCF_009295725.1 Clostridium tarantellae | reverse complement strand
AGTTTAAACTATACCTACTTTTTTAACTTCTTACTATTTAAAACTATTAATTTTTATAAATGTTATAATTTACTTAAGTTTTATTGATTAACTAAAGTATCTTCCATTTATTATACCATTAACTATACTTACTAAATTTTTAGATACTTTTGTGGTTCTGAAATTTTTTGCTAGTGGTCTTGATTTTTTCCCATTTGAATATTCACACACTACTTTGAATCCATATAATGTATTGGCTTTTAAATTTTCTGCTAGATAACTTGTCTCATCAATAGGGACCTTAGCTAATTCCATACCATCTTTATAAATAATATAGTTTGTTAAACCTTCAGTATTACTTGGTGCTTCCCAGTTTAAAGTAATAAAATTTTCTGTAGATTCCCCAGTTAAATTTTTAATCTTTTCTGGGTTTATTTCTAAATTTTCCTCTTTTTTATATACATTAATTTCAGAACCTGAAGCATATCCATTTACTCCTTCTAAAGCTGTTAATTTTACATACTTAGCTTTGGTAGCATTAAATTTTAATTTTTTAGTATCTTTAGTAATATCTAAAGTACCATTTTCTATAACTGTATTAAAGTTTATTCCATCTACACTTACTTCTAAATTATATTTAGTTATTCTTCCATTATTATTACCATCTTGTCTTGGCATATAGTCTACTCTATCAATTAAATATTCTTTACCTAAATCTATAGTAACTGATTGTGGTAATACATCTAACTCTGGTGAATATTTAGTATGCCATCTTGTATCTACATTTCCATCCAATAAATTACTTGCTTTTGCACTAGATTGACTACTTGTTGCTGTGGCAGTCATTTGCTTTTGAGGTATTTTTAATGGCTCTTCATCCTCATAATCTGGTGCTTCAGGGAAAGCTTCATCTACTTCTCCATCATACTCATCTATAATTAAATCATCAATTACTAAAATTTCTGGACTTAATTTCTCAAATGAAAGATAATAATCGTCAAAATCTCCAGTTTGGAATGTATATTCAAACTCTCCATATTCTTTTTCCTTTTCATATTTAGGAAGTCTAACTTTTAATTTATCATTAGAGTCTCCCCCTTTATCAGTTTTAAGAACTAAATCATACTTTCCATACTTATCCTCACCACCAATTTCATTTACTGGAAATTTATATTTGAACTTAATGGAATATTTAGAATTTTCTTTTAAGTTTAACAATCCAGGTACAGTTCTCATTACTACACCAGTAGTGTTTTCTTGAGTTTTTAATGACCAATTTCCTTCTATAGTATCATTAGTATATTCCTCATGTAATTCTGATAAATGAGTTCTTGTTGGACCTGTTCTACCTTGTATAAATGGTCCCCATCCTTCATCTACTGTTTCAAAATCTTCATAAAAATAATGATTTGATTGTGCTTCTTTTTCTTCTTCACTTCTATCATGCTCTACCACTCTTACATTATCAAAATATACATAAGAATCTTCTGAACCTTCATCTACCTTTAAATTAATAGTAATTTCATCAACATTTTCAGGAACAGTAAAGTCTACTTTTATTCTTTGGAAATATGTGTCCCACTTATCACTATTTTTAGTATAGTTAATATTATTAGTTGCATTTATAGTATGATAAAATTTTTCTCCATTATCTAATACAACCTCTAATGTTACATCCCTTTCTATACCTGGCTTTATTTCTGTCCAAACTGAAGCTGAATAATCTTTTCCACTTTCAATTTCTATAGTTTGTGAAAGCATACCATCTTTAGCACCTTCAACCTTTGCATAGGTTTGACCTTTTGATTTTCTTGGATCATCTTCAAATTTAATATGATCTAAAGTATTTGATGTAGATGATGGAATCCACCAGCCTTCATCCTCCTCATTACTAACTTTAAATATATTACTATCAAAACCCATATCCCCAATATTACTAGTTTCTGACCACTCTGTTTCTCCTAAAGTTTCATCAACTTCCCCTTTATATAATACATAAGGTGTTTTCTCTTCAAGATTTAAAGCTATTTGTCCATTTACTACAGATATTTCTTCAATTAATTCTCTACCTATATCTGAAGTTTTATATAAATAAACTGTTGATATACCCTCTTCTTTCCAACTCTTTGGTAGATGCCATTTTTTCTCTTCTTTAAAATCATTCCAAGCATATATTTTATCTGGATTTTCTATATCTTCCTCAGAATAAGGAATAAATACTCTATTATCCTTAGATAATAATTTATCTGGCTGATCCTCTGATCTATCTGTATTTCTATAAACAGTACCTTCATGAATTATATTACCATCTTTAATAAGCTGAGTTTTTCCTCCTAAAACTTTGCCATTTTCATTTACTTCTAAAGTTCCAGGTATAATTTTACTTTCTAAGTTGCCTTCAAATTTAACATGACTTTCTTTATCCCATTCAACTATAGGAAAGTGTTGCATATATTTTGTTGGTAAAGTCCAATTGTAGAAAGTTTCTACTGAATATTCTATATTATTCTCTAAAGGACAATCTCCTGACCATCCCATAAATCCTTTATTCTTATTACCTTTTAATAGTATATCATTTGGAAATACATCCTTCATTTCATTCTCTACAAATCTTACTATTTGACTTCTTGTACCTCTATATTGCTCACCATAATCTACTCCATCTGTTATATTACCATTATCATAAGTCAAATCTGCCCAATGAGTCCATATAACATTTCTTCTCATTGGACCACTCCACTCTGTAGCTACAATCCAATCATTTTCCATTAAATATTTTTGAAGATTATATTCATTAAATGGATTTGAACGATATACATCCACATAAACCCAATCTAACTCACTAGTAGCTTCCTTTAACTCTTTTAATCTAGCTTGTAATCCACTAGGTCCTTTATCTAAAGTATCATATCTTTTATCTATATACCAAGATTGATCTAGCCAATTCCATCCTTCTCTATAAGGTTTTTCAAGTACATCATAATTAAAATGTTTTGCTTCTGGATATATTTCTGTGGCATTTATATGAACACCTACAAGAGTGTTGTATTTATCTTCTACTACCTCTGCCATTTCGTTAAATTCTTCTAATCCACCTGCTCTTTTATTGAAATTGTTACCATAATCTGGATGTCCACTATCATGTCCTTCTGATTGATATCCTTTAATTAACATCATTTGACCAAATCCATCTAAATAATTAGAATACTTTGCAACTTGGTCTGTTAATCTATCAAAAGGATACTGAGCTAATGAACCAAAATTCATAGCTACATGAGATACTCTATCCTTAACTACATCTGAATCCTTTGGTCTTGAATAATGCTTTCTTAACCCTATAGCACCATCTTGCCAAGTTACATCACCACTGTTATTTTTATCATCTGAAATTACAACTTTTGAAAAAGGTAATTCTACAATTTCACTCTCCACTTCTCTATAAGTCCAAACACCGTTCCATAATCCTGCTTCCTTTTTATTTCCATTCATAGTTGTTTGATAATAAACCTGTGCTGTATAATCTAAAACATTGTTTTCTATAGCAGCAGAAAGTTGTCCATTTTCAAAAATACCCATAGTTTGATTTACAGGTTGAGCATCAACAGCTTTATCCTTAAACTTAAAGAAATAATCATCAGATTTTAATACATGAAATACTCTGGCAGCTGCTATATCTGCCTCTTCTTCATTTTCATGAATAGTAACTAAATTATGATTTGGTATTTCTATAGATTTAACTAGAAATTCTCCATTTTCTTTTATACTAGTAAAATTAAGATTTACACAATCTTCATCTATGCTTATTTCAACAGTCATTACTACATTTATTTCTGCAAATTTAAGTGTATATATTGCTTTTTCATCAACCTTTTGAAATTCTACCTCAGGTTTATAAATTTCATTATTTATTTTAAATATATCCTTAGATTTTAAAGTTCCACCAATGCTTTTATTTTCTTTAGAATACTCTATAATATTAGGAAATTTTGTATCTACCTTTATTGTTAATTGATCTGAAGATAATGTTTCATAATCTTCACCTATAACTCTATATCCTTCACTCTCTGCTACTTTTACTTCTTCATCATTTAAACTTCTCTCTATTTTTGAAACACTATTAGTTTCATTATTAACCTTAACTTCATTTGCCTTTACAATTTGTGGTGTTAATAGTGATGCTCCATATAAATAAGTCATAATAGCAGCCGAATATTTTACTGCATTCTTCTTAGTAAATTTATACCTAGCCATAACCTTCCTCCCCTTAAACTTTATAATAAAAGCTTAACATATTTTACATTTATTGTAAATTAAGCAAGAAATGAAATTCACTTTTTATTAAATTTCTTTATATATTTTTATAAAGAAAAAAATACAGAGCTTTTAAAACTCTGTATTTTTTAATAGATACTTTAAATTTAATTGATGAAATTTAGTGAAATTATAAATTCTTAATATGAATGTGACTAACTATAATAAATAAATCTTTTTTTTAATTAAAATATATTTGTATAAATTATAGCTGCTAATACTGCTGCTAAAATTGGTGCAATTACTGGTATCCATGCATAGCCCCAATTGCTTGTTCCTTTACCTGATATAGGTAATATAGCATGTGCTAATCTTGGACCAAAGTCCCTCATTGGATTTATTGCATAACCTGTTGTACCTCCTAAGCATAATCCAATAGCAAGTATTAAAAAACCAACAGCTAACGGCTGAACACCCTGAGCAAAATTTCCTGATGCTATTCCTAAAAGACCAAACATTAATACGAAAGTTCCTATAAATTCTGAAATAAAATTACTAACTTTGTTTGGTATTTCTGGTGTGGTAGCAAAAGTTGCTAGCTTTAAATGGCTATCATCTGTTATTTTAAAATGATCATAATACATAATAAATACTGCTACTGCTCCTAAAAATGCTCCTATAAATTGACCTAATATATACATAGGTACCTTACTCCAAGCAAATTTTCCAACTACAGCAAGAGCTATAGTTACAGCTGGATTAAAATGTGCACCACTAACTCCTCCAAATATATAAACAGGTATTAAAACAGCTAAAGCCCATCCTACTGTAATAGCTAACCATCCTGCACTATTACCCTTTGTCTTTTTTAATACTACATTAGCAACTATTCCATCACCTAATAGTATTAATAAAAAAGTTCCTATTACTTCTCCTAAAAATACTGTTATATCCATTTATTTTTCTCCCAAATATTCCTATTCATTAGTTTAAATAAAACCCCTTAATAAGGGGTTTTGCAAGTTTTTTTATTAATAATTTAAATTTTTTTATTTAGACTAAAATGCAGCCTTAAATATTTCCATTACTTCTTTTTGATTTCCTTTTCTTGGGTTACTGAAAGCATTTCCATCTTTTAATGCCATTTCTGCCATATACTCAATGTCCTCTTCCTTAACTCCCATTTCTTTTAAGCTTGTTGGTATTCCTATATCTTTTGATAATCTAAACATAGCCTCAATAGCTTTCTCAGCAGCATCCATTACTGATAATCCTTCTATGTTCTCTCCCATAAACTCTGCTATATCAGCAAATTTTTGTGGATTTGATATTAAGTTATATCTTGAAACATATGGTAATAACATTGCATTTGCAACTCCATGTGGCATATCATATAATCCACCTAATTGGTGAGCCATAGCATGTACATATCCTAAATTAGCATTGTTAAATGCTATTCCAGCTAATAATGAACCATAAGCCATATTTTCTCTAGCTACTAAATTTTCTCCTAGAGCAACAGCTTGTCTTAAGTTGTTTGATATTAACTTTATAGCTTGAATTGCTGATGCATCTGTCACAGGGTTAGCATCCTTTGATACATAAGCTTCAATAGCATGAGTTAAAGCATCCATTCCTGTAGCTGCTGTTAATCCAGCTGGCTTCTTAACCATTAATAATGGATCATTGAATGAAACTAAAGGTAAGTTTCTCCAACTAACTATAACAAATTTAACTTTAGTTTTAGTGTTTGTGATAACACAATGTCTAGTTACTTCACTTGCAGTTCCAGCTGTAGTATTTACTGAAAGAATTGGAGGCAATGGATTAGTTAAAGTTTCTATTCCAGCATAATCATAAAGATCTCCTTCATGAGTTGCAGCAATTCCTATTCCTTTACCACAATCATGAGCACTTCCTCCACCAACTGTTATAATCATATCACAATTTTCATTTTTAAAGATTTCTAAACCTTCTGCTACATTTGTATCCTTTGGGTTTGGTTCAACTCCATCATAATATGCAACTTGGATTCCTGCATCTTTTAAATGTTTAACTACTAATTCAACAGCTCCACCTTCCATATTTCTTAAGAATTTATCTGTAACTATTAATGCTTTCTTTCCACCTAATATATTACATCTTTCTCCTATAACTTGTATACAGTTTGCACCCATAAAATTTACGCTTGGTACTAAAAAATCATACATTCTCATTTAACTTTCCTCCTAAATTATTATTAAAACTTTTATTTTTTTATTTAAATTTATTTTTTTACTTTATTATGTCTCTTCCAGCAGTGGCTATTGCTAAATCTTCTTCAACAGTTCCACCGCTTACTCCAACAGCTCCAACAACTTGTCCATCAATTATTATTGGTAGCCCACCACCAAAAGTGATGATTCTACACTGATTAGTTAATCCTAATCCATATAAGCTATTTCCTGGTTGAACAACCTCACTTAATTCATGTGTTCCTTGTTTTAATGCCCAAGCAGTAAATGCTTTGTTATTAGCTATGTCAATGCTTGTTACGAAAGCATCATCCATTCTATTCATAAGAACTAAGTTTCCACCAGCATCCACAACTGAAATAACTACAGGAACTTTTATTTCTATAGCTTTCTTTTCTGCTGCTTCAACTATAGTCTTAGCTGCATTTAAAGTTAATTGCTTAAATTCTTTTAACATTTTGCTTCCTCCTAGTTTTCTTCACAATATCTAGCCATTGCAAATAATGTATCAGATAATCTATTTACATATGTTCTTAATTCTTCTCTTACAGTTTCTTCTGAATTTAAATATATAATAATTCTTTCTGCTCTTCTTACTACTGTTCTTGCTACATGTAAAACTGAAGATGATTTATTCTTTCCAGGTATAACAAATTCTTTTAATGGTCCTACTATATCCATGTATTTATCTATTAAATATTCTAAATAAACTATATCTTCATCACATATTAAATCTTTTAGGTATTTTAAGCCATTTTCGTCACTTGCTAATTCTGCTCCTAAATTAAATAGCTTCTTTTGTATTGTAAATAATTCATTATGTAATTCTTTATTACTTATTTCACATCTAGCTAATCCTATAAAGGATATAACTTCATCTATTGTTCCATAAGCTTCTACTTTTGTACTGTTTTTTTCAATTCTACTTCCACCAAATAATGAAGTAGTTCCTTTGTCACCAGTTTTAGTATAAATTTTCATAATTATTCACTCCTAAATAGCTTTAAAGGTAAGCCTTTTACTAATCTAGCTGAATTTGTTCCTATTGCTCTTACGTTCTCTTTGTTTTTACTAATGTTTAAAATATATAAAGGTTCATCTTTAAGTAGCTTATTTGTTGTTAAACATATTATGCCCTCTTTATCTACACCTATACCTATTCCTAATCTAGATTCCTTAGATGCTCTATGACTTAATTCTTGTGAGTTTAAATTTTCAATATACTTTACAAAGAATGGCAATTCTTCCTCTTCTATTCCCCATAATATATCATTAAAGTATTCAAATTTTTCTACTTTACTTGTGCAATATATGTAAATACTTGGTTTATCACATTGATAAAATCTAGTCATTATTTTTTTACCTCTTCTGATAGAGCTAATATTAATCCAGTAGCTACAGCATTTCTTGGACCTTCACATCCTCTAATATTTCCTCTACCTGCAACTACTCCATATTGAGCTAGAGCATCTGTTACTAATTGTGGCACTTCAAAGTCTAAGGATGAACCTCCCACTAAAACTACAAATTCTATATCTCTAATATTTCCTGTTTTAGAAACTTGTTTTAAAGCCCTTAAACAATTAACTACAAAAACTCTTTCCTTAGCTGTTTTTCTTATAGTTCTTATTTTCTCTATAGAAGTTGTAACCTCTATAGGTATTAATTCACTATCTTTTACAATAACAACTTTAGCAAATATACTTGGGTCTAATGCTTTTTCAAAGAATTCTACACTGCCATCTTCATGTCTTATATGGAATAAACTTTCAACTTTTGCTAATGGATATTTTTTTATATCCTCAGCTAATGAAAAAGCTTCTAATCCTAACTCAGATTTAATAAGCATTGTTACCATATTGCCAGCACCAGCTAAATGTATAGATTTTATATGATTTTCTTTAGTTATTATGGCTGCATCTGTAGAGCCTGCTCCCATATCCAATATGGCAAGTGGTGTGCTACTTCCGGGAGTTGTTAAAGCTCCTCTTATAGCCATATCAGCCTCAACACCACCAACTTCCACAGGTATCTCTAACCTATCCTTTAATTTATCTGCAATTATATTCATTTGAAGCTTATGAGCTTTTACCATGGCAGCTATACCCACAGCATTTTCCATAGAAAATTCACTTGCTAATCCACCTTTAACTTTTACTGGAGTAAAAGTATCTACAGCTAATAAATCTTGAATCTTTATTTCATCTCTTTGCTGACCTGTTAAAGTAGACATGACTTGTCTTACTTTTTCAAGCATACCACCTACGTTAGTTCCAGCTTCACCATTGATGTCTTCAATTGGAGATGCTAAATTTACAGCTTCCATTATTTTTTCTGCACCAAACTCTATGTCTATAGATTCTTTACGTCTAGTGCCTATTATATTTATTTTTCCTGCTGGTATTGTTTTTTCTTGAACATCTCCTTTAGGCGTTTTTATTACAACTGCTGATCTATTTCCTATTAATGCTCTTGAAATTGGAACTATCATCTTAGTTTCCTCAGAACTTAGTTCAAATACAGTTGCTATACCATATGGATTACAAAGATACTCTATAACTTTTCCCTTTTCTGCAACTTCTACAGCTGAAAGCATTCCTAATGGAACCTTTTCTAATAAAGAAACTTCATCAACTATTGGAATTTTTTTGTCTAGTCTATTATTTATTAAAACTCCATCATCCTTTTGAACTATAGCAGCTGTTATATTTATTCCTCTTTTAACAGTTTCATTTATAGTTTTTGCAGCTTTAATAAAATTAACCTTACCTAAAATAACAGGTATAAATTTATTAGTTTCTTCTGTTAAACTTTCTACATCTAAAGTATCTAGTTCTTCAAAAGCAACTGTAGTACCAATACCCATACCAATTCCTCCTGGAGTTAGAGGATTATGTCCTATCATTGTTGATTCTGTTATTATAGTTTCTGTTATAGTTTCCATAGCAACATCCCCAATAACTGGAGCTGCTTCATTTATTCTAATCAAATCTAAATCTTTTAAATCTAAATGAACCTTTTTTAAAGCTTGTGTTAATGAACCTATAATTCCGTTTATATTTTCTTCTGTTCCTTTTATTCCTGTAGTAGGAACTATTCCACTTGAAATAAATTTAGGATTACTATTTTCTAACTTACATAATGCAACTTCCGTAGTAGCATTACCTATGTCTATACCTGCAATAATCTTTAAATCTTTATTACCAGTCATAGTATTATTCCTCTCTTAATTTACTTCTCTTCTTATAAACCTCTGCTGCCTCTCTTATAAAGTCTGCATTAACTTTAGCATCATATTTATTTTCTAGTTCATCAGCTATAGATAGAAGCTCTTCAAATGTAGATCTAAAAGGTCTTAAAGCATTGTATATTTCAAGTATTCTATCATCTGGTACTTTTATTAACTCAGCTGCTCTTCTAAAATTTCTTGCTATAGCTTCTCTATTGCTACTTTCAGCAACCTGTGCTTGCATTTCTAATGTATCTGGTGAAATTCTTAAGTCTTCTGCTTTTATATCACCACTCATAACATTTTCTAATGTTATCTCATCTAATGTTTTTCCAGTTGGAGTCTTAATCCATTCCTTACCTTTTGATGATAAAGGATAATTGCATGAACTCATTCTTTTTTGTTCCATTGACTATTCTCCTCACTAATTAAAATTTAACTTTTATTTCTATAGGTTTTCCACCTACTACTACGTGTTTAGTCTCTTTTATATGCAATAATGCTGCCTTTGCCATAAACTTAGGTCTAGCCATTTGATCATTCTTTGTTGGAACTGGTGTTGGTGACTCTCCTTTAGCATATTTAGCTGCATTTTTTCCTATTAATCTATATATATCAGGAGTTAACAGTGGTGCTTGTGGAAATAATTCTAAGTTATTTAATGGAAGCAAGTCCTTTTGATGTATTACAGTTGTTCCCTTTGATTGTATTCCTATTCCAATTCCTGAACCACTTAATTTAGCTACGTTGTTACCTATGAAAGATACATCTGATGTTCTTATGTCTCTAACAACCCTTGCAGTTAATCCTTCTTCTTCTATTCCTGCAATAAGCTCTAATAAAACGTTAGTATGTGGTACATCTACTATTGTTTTAGTTTGGTACTTAAGAAAAGCAGGTGCTATTCCTATTACAACTTCATCATTTCTAGTTCCAACTACTGCTTCGCCAATTTCTTCTATTTGAAGATCTACTGGTTCATATATATTCATTGAGTTTTCCATTTCTCTAACCCCCAAATTAATCTATATCTTCTGGTCTAATTACGCTTGGGATATTTTTAATTTCTTCCCATCTCTCTTCACTTATTCTGTATCCTGTTCCTGGACCTTCATAATCATTCTTATCATTTACAGCACTTATTACATTAAATTCCCTATCTAATATTGCTGATGTTTGAAGATAATCTCCAGTTACCCTTTGCTTTAACATATTAAGTAGATTACTAGCTACATCTTCAAATCCACCTTTATTTAAAGCTTTAACTATATCTAATCCACCAATTCTCTTATTCATCATTTCTTCTGTTGCTTTTAAGTCTTCAACAACATTTCTCTCTGGCATATCTTTACTTCCATGCGCATAAGTTGCTGCTTCTACTTCTTCATCAGTTACTGGAGTAAATCCTAATTCTCTAAATACTGTTTGAATTGCTCTTGCTGCTTTATTTCTAGCCTTTATGACTTCATCTTCTGTTACTGGTCTTAATCCACCATCTACCATTAAATCTCTTTGAAGTACATTGTAATCATCAAAATCCTCAGCATCAAAGTTTGAACCGGCAAACATATTATCGTAGTTTGGTACAGCACTATATCCTGAGAATATAAAGTCTGTTCCTGGTAACATTTGCATTAATGTTCTTGCTGTTCTTCTTATATCTGAATGTGAGAATGTTTGATCATTAGCTGAAGCAACCTCTAAGTCTAACATTGCAGCTATTAAATTTTCTGCTAATACAGCTCTTATTCCTGATGGAACTGCTCCTGTCATACCTATACAACTAACTGCTCCATTTTGTAATCCTTGAACTCCAGCACCTTTAGTTATATAAATACATCTTGATTCTAAATAAAGCATTGATTTACCTTCAGCATATCCCATTAACGCTTCTGAACCTGTTCCAGAAGTATATCTCATTTTTAATCCTCTTGAAGCATAAGCTGATGCTAAAAATGCTTTAGACCATGGAGTATCATCTCCATCAGTAAATACTGATTCAGTTCCATAAACTGAAACTGTTTCTGCATAACTTGTTAATCCTCTCATTCCTAAATCAAGCTCTGTAGCTTCCTCAACTGAACATTGAGTTAAAACTCCACCACGACCAACTTGTGATCCTATTAATATTGCTAAAGCATTAAATGGAGCATATCTAACTATACCTACAGTTGTTTCTTGCTCTGAAAATCCTCTTACTCCAGCTTCTGCTGCATCTGCTGCTATTTGAACTGGGTTATCCTTAACATTTGTAACATGACATTGATTTGATGGTGTTTTTCTAGCTCTCATTTTTTGTAGTGCCATCATCATTTCAACTACGTTCATGTGTGACATAACTTCTACAACCTTTGCTGGTGTAATAGCTGTTGTTATTTTAACAATCTCATCTCTTGAAACATTAATGTCTACAAGTTTTCTACTTATTTCTAATGAACTTAATTTCATAGACTCTTCAACTCTATCTAAGTTAATTGCATAATCAGCTATGAATCTATCTATCATATCAAAGTCTTCTCTTGACTTACCATCTAATTCTACTATTTTACCGTCTTTAACTACTACAGATGACTTTGGATCATTAGGGTTATGCATTGCTATCAACCCTTCTTCTGCCCATTCTCCTATAAGTCCATCCTGATTTACAGGACGCTTTGCTAGTACTTGGAATCTTTTAGATCTCAAAGTAAATTCCTCCTCTTAAAGTTAATTTATATATTAACCGCTTGTTATTTTTTTATCATTCCCCCTAATTTTAATATATATTTTCTAAAAACTCATTGAAGATTTTTACTGTATTATGTGAAATTTTTATCTTTCTTTTTTTCAATGCTAAGAATTTTTCTATATAACAAAATAATCCTATAAATATATAAAAGTAATCCTATACATAGATATTTCTAACAATAAAAAAACGTAAGTATTATAAAATGCTTTATACTTACGCTTTATTCTTAACTATTATTTATATCTATATTGTTTTTTCTCTAAATCTTTTAGGAGTTAATCCTGTTATTTTTTTAAATACTCTTATGAAATATCCACAATCCTCAAAACCTATATCCCAAGCTATATTTAAAATAGACCTATCTGTATTTAATAATAATTCTTTAGCTTTTTCAATTCTTTCATTATTTATGTAATTTACAAATGTAACTCCCATTTCTTCTTTAAATATTTTACTAAAGTAGCAAGGACTTAAATTACATACAGCTGCAATAGTATCTAAGGTTATAGTTTTATTTATATTTGTTTTTATATATTGAATAGACTTTTCTATTGGAGACTCATCTAAAATTATATTCTCATCATAATTTTTTTCTATACACTTTTGTACAATTTTTTCAATTGTATTAGTTAACTCTATAGGATTAATAGGTTTTAGTATATAATCATAAACACCAATTACTAATGCATTTCTAATTAATTCAAAATCATCATGAGCAGTAACCATTATAATATTTTTGTTTTCATCATTTTGTTTTATTATTTTAGCTCCTTTTAGACCATCTATTCCTGGCATTTTTATATCCATAATTATTATATGTGGATTAAATTTATTGTCTAATTCAATAGCTTCTCTTCCATTAGTAGCTTCTCCCACTAACCTTACACCACTTATATTACCTATAATAGCTTTAAGTGCTTCTCTTTCTAATTCTTCATCATCTGCAATTAATATTCTTATCATTTTTTATCTCACCCTAAACTCTTCCTTGGTATAATTATTTTTATAGTAGTGCCTACACTAATATTACTTTCTATGTTTATTTTAAAATCTTTTTTATAATAGTGACTTAATCTTCTATTAACATTACCCATACCTATACTTTTATTTCTATTTACACAATCTTTATTTAAATTGCTTTTCAATCTTTCTAAGTTAAATTTATCTATTCCAACTCCAGTATCCTTTATAATTATGTTGAAAGTTTCATCACTATCTATACAATTTATCTCTATAACTCCTCCAAGTTCTTTTTTTTCAATTCCATGTATTATAGAATTTTCTACAAATGGCTGTATAGTCATAAAGGGAATATTCATATTATTTAACTTTTCATCTACATTTATTTTATATGATAGTCTATCTCCAAATCTAACCTTTTGAAGATTTAAATATGCTTGTACATATTCAAGTTCCTCTTCAATAGAAACCATTCTACTATGTTTATTTATGTTATATCTTAAAAGCTTTGATAAATCATAAGTTATCTTTTGAATTTTAGGACAATTCTCTATAATAGCTAAAGAAGATATACTATTTAAAATATTAAATAAAAAATGTGGTTGCATTTGCGATTGTAACATTTTTAACTTACTTTCATTATATTCTTTTTCTATTTCAGCCTTTAATTTTTCTGCTTCCATACACTTCATATTTTTTTCAGCTAATTCCTGCTGTGTAATTTTTAATACACCCTCTTCAACAATATAATTACATATATGAAACATCATATTAGCTATAGACTTTATTCTATCAAAACTTATTTTTTCTAATTTATTATAATAATCTATTAATCTACTATCTGATTCCTTAATAGCTTTAGCTTTTTTTTCATCGTAATATATACTATTTATATTTACATCCTCATCATTTTTAATAAGTACCTGTCCAGCCATTACAGCTCCTAGATACTCTCCTTTTATTATAATAGGAGATGCAAAATCAACTACTCCATTGTAACATTTATATATGTAAGGCTTATTTAATTTATTTGCTTCTTCTCCCCCTATAGAATCACACTTTTGGCATAATTTTAAGTGTTCCTTATTTGATCTCATATACTCACAAAAATAACTACAGTTACTATGCCTAGTAATAGGTATGCCTTTGTTATCTACTACAATCATAGCGATTTGAGTTGCTTCTGCAATATCATCTTGTATCTTTTGCACCTTTTCTATATCAATTACTTCTCTTAAGTTTAAACTTTTACCCAAAATCAATTCACCTACTTAACCGTTTTACTGTATTACCCTTTTTTATTCTATAAACAAATTTAAAATCTGTCTAGATAAAAAATAAACAATCTACTTATTATTTAATGGAAATATATTCTTTTTTTATTAGATTTTATTAATAATATATTAAGATAAAATTAGTATTCATCTTAATTATCAGTGTTTTCTTAAAGACTATGTATAGTTTATAACTTAACAATAAAGTTAATTTTTTGACATTATTAAAGTTTTATTAATTTTATATTAAATTAACGGATTGTGCTAGTTAAATTTGATTTTGAATTAAATGGTAATTATTTTAAAGAAAAAAATATGCCTATAAAGC
>NZ_WHJC01000059.1 GCF_009295725.1 Clostridium tarantellae | reverse complement strand
AATTTAACTTACATTTTTGTAATGATTATTTATTATCTTTTATCATATTTTTACATCCTACATAAGTAGCTATAAAGTATCCTCCATAAATAATGCATATAATTAAAGCGGTTATTAAAGAAGGAATTAAAATATCATAAGAGCCACCAAATATATTAATTACATCACTAGCAACATTTATTCCTATAATAGAATGTATTATAGCTAAAGAAAGAGGTAGCATAAAGTATATAAATATTTGTATTAAAATAGATTTATTAATCATTTTCTTTGAAACACCTATTTTTCTTAATATACTATATCTATAACTATTATCAGCGGCTTCAGATAATTGTTGAAGGGCTAAGACCGCAGCACTAGTAAGTAGGAATATTAATCCAAGATATATTCCTATATATATTACTAAAGTAGATAATCCGTTATTTTGAATATAAATTAATTCTCTAGTTAATCCAATTAGAAAAATTTCATTATTATTAATATTTATATGTTTATATAAAATTGGCTCTAAATTTTTTTCTATGGTATTTAAATTTACATTGTCATTGAAGTTTATATTAAGAATAGTTTCACTAATAGGTAAATTTTTTGTGTGATTTTTAGGAACTACAAATATAATATCTGGAGTAGAGGTCATAGTTGTCATTAGAGAAAAATTATAAACTTTTTTATCTTTAATTTTATAATTTTCATTATTTAAAGTTATGTTGTTTGTTTGTAAAATAAAATTTTCTAAAGTAGATTTAAAAATATCAAAATTACATATTAGCATAGTTTCATTATCATTAAGAGTATAAGTTTTTTTACCTTGAAGTTTTAAGTTATTATTTAAATCATTAATGCTTATAATTTTAGCTGAATCAGCATACATAGAATCAAATTGATTTTTAAATTTAGGATCTGCATATTCAAGTAAAAAATTTTTTGTATTTATATCACTATCATATTTAGTAATAGTATTATATCTATTAGAATAATCATCTAAATTAAGGCCTGATTCTTTCAATACATATTTTAAATCAATAGCATTAGGATTATTAATTTTTTCTGTATAGGTATATATAGACGCATCAAATGGAGTATGTGATTTTAAATTGTATTCTAAAGCATACTTAAAGCTAAAGCCACTAGATAACATAGCAATTGTAAAGAATAACATTAAGCAAATAATTGTCATTGATATGTATGCAGTATTAATTTTACTATTTATTTGTCTAAGAATAAACATATTTAAATTCTTTAAATAAATTTTTTTATTTGATTGAACTACTTTTAAAATAAAACCTGATAAGGACATAAAAAATAAAAGTGTACCAATACATCCTAATACAATGGATATTAGAAATGGTGATGGAGAAGTTAGTCCATTTTTTAAAATTATATTATAAGCAACTCCTAATGAAATAATTGAAATTATAAACAGTATAACTGAAACATAAGCATTCTTAATCTTTAAATTTTCACTTTTTTTACGTGCATTTAATAAGTCTATTAATTTGTATTTAGATATAACAAGGGTATTAAATAACATAACAACAATGAATATTATTCCAAAATAAAGTAAAGTTTTTAAAGTAGCATCTACTGAGAAAACAAAAGTATATTTTTCTATATTTAATACAAAAAGCTTTGCTGTTATAATAGATAATACTTGGGATAAAGCTATGCCTAATAATAACCCCACAATTAATGAAGCAAATCCAATTATTAAAGTTTCACATAATAATATGGAGGAAATTTTTCTTTTACTCATTCCTAAAATCATATATATTCCAAGTTCTTTTTTTCTTTTTCTAATAAGAAAATTGTTAGCATATATAATCAGGAATGCTAATACAACAGATACAAATATAGATAATGCAGACATAATATTTGTAAGCATATCTAACATATTACCTTGATTTTTTGAAAGTGAAAGCATAGCTTGTTGTGAACCTAGAGAATTAAAGCTATAAAAAATACATACTGCAAAGGTTAGGGTTAAAAAATAAATTGTATAGTCTTTAAAGCTTTTCTTTACATTGTTTAAAGCTAATTTAAAATACATTATTAGTATCACCTCCAAGAAGAGTAACTACCTCAATAATTTTAGTGAAAAAATCTTTTCTACTATCATTTCCTCTTCTGATTTCATTGAATATTTTACCATCCTTTATAAATAAAATTCTGTGTGCATAACTTGCAGTAAATGCATCATGAGTAACCATTAGTATGGTAGAGTTTAATTTTTCATTAAGATGGGATAAGGAGTCAAGTAATAATCTAGAAGATTTAGAATCTAAAGCACCAGTTGGCTCATCTGCTAATATTAAAGATGGATTAGTAACAAGAGCCCTTGCACATGCTACTCTTTGCTTTTGTCCACCAGATATTTGATATGGAAACTTATTTAAAATTTCTTCTATATTAAGTTCCTTACTTACTTTTTTTATACAATTATCAATCTTTTTAGGGGATTCTCCCAATATAGTAAGAGCTAATGCTATATTTTCATAGGCAGTTAATGTATCTAAAAGATTAAAATCTTGAAATATAAAGCCTAATTCATTACGTCTAAATTTTTCAATTTCTTTAGATTTAAGAGAAGTAATATCTTTATCATTTATATAAATATGTCCAGTACTTATAGTATCAATAGTGGAGATACAATTAAGAAGAGTTGTTTTACCACTTCCAGATGGACCCATTATTCCTACAAATTCACCTTGGTTAATTTTAAAGCTAATATTATCAATAGCTTTTGTTACATTACTTTTATTTCCATAATATTTTTCTATGTTATCTACATTTAAAATAGTTTTCATTGTTATATCCTCCTAGTTTGGTTATATATTGATTTTATACTAATATTATGCACATTCAAATTTACTTTACTTACATTAATATTACATTTTTGTAACTAAGAGAAACATAATAGATAATTTAAAAAATAGTTTTATAATTATTAAAAATAATAATAAATGAATTTTAATATAAGAATAGAAACGGGATAATAATTATGTAAAGTAACAATAGCATAAGTTTTAAAATATAATATTAAGTAAATGAAGCTAGATTAAAAAGTAAAGAGGTGTTTAAAATGGATGAATATAAGAAGGATAATGTAGTTATAATATTAGCTTTAATTTCAATAGGCTTATTCTTATACTATATCCATTATTTAATATTTAGTAATTTATATGGAACTGTATCTAGTATATTTTTTGCAGTAGCATTTACTCCAGTACAAATTATTTTAAATATATTAGTTATAGATAAAACTGTAGATCAAAAGGAAAAGATTCAACATGATAAAAAAATAAATATATTAGTAGGAACATTTTTCAGCGAATTTGGAACAGATTTTTTAACAGATTTAGTAAAAGGTGATGATAATATTCAAAAAATATTACCTGATAATATGGTATCGAAGTGTTTAAGAGAAGAGTGTTTTGAAAATTTAAAGCAACTAGCGAGTTCTTATGAATATGTACTAAATATAGAAAAAATTAATTTGGTTGAAATTAAAGAAAAATTATATAACAAAAATGAATTTTTAATAGATTTAATGACTAATGCAGAGGTTAAAGAAGATCAATCTTTTACTGATTTGCTTATTTCTTTAATTCATTTAAATGATGAAATAAAAGCAAGATATAATGATGGGAAATTAGAGAAATATGAAATAATTCATATTTTATATGATATGAGAATAGTCTATAAAAAGTTAACTATAGAATGGATTAATTATATGATAAAGTTAAAAGGCACGTATAAACAATTATTTGTTAGAGCTATGATTACTTCACCTTTTGATAATAGAAGTAAAAAAGAAAAGGATGAAGAATTTTTACAATTAAAATAAAATTTATTATGTATATATATGAGGTTTAAGGTTAAAAATGGTATGAGCTGTTTTTAATCTTAAATTTTTAATAATTATATTTTATTTAAGAAGTAAAATTCTATTTAATTAATTAAGGAGATGTAAAAATTAAAAAATAATAAAAAATAAATATAATAAGTTCAATTATTAGACAAATTTAAACTTATGTTTAATAAATATTAGAAAAAATTACCAAAATAGTATGTTTAAGTTATAATTGACTTAAAAAATATATTAATATATAATAGAAAAATACAGATGATAATGATAATCGAAATTAATAAAGAGGGAATTATGTTGAAAAAAGTGTTTTTAGTTATAATAGCTTTTATTTTTTTTATAAGTATTTTATTAGCTACACATAGGAATAAAACTGCAGAATATGCACAAATAAAAGTAAATGGAAATGTAGTGAAAACAGTAAAATTAAAAAGTGAATGTGAGATTATAGAGATTGAAAATATAAAATTAAAAATTTTGGATAATAAAATTTCTATTATTAAGTCAACATGTAAAGATAAAATATGTGAAAGAAAAGGGTTTATTCATATTGAAGGAGATATGATAGTTTGTTTACCTAATAAAACAGTTGTTGAAATAGTTAAGGAGAAAAATTGATATGTTTAATACAAAAAAATATGTTTTAATAAGCTTATTAATATCTCAAGCTATTGTTTTAAGCATAATAGAAAGATCAATACCAACACCATTTCTTACTCCAGGAGCTAAATTAGGATTAGCTAATATAATTATAATTATATCTATATATTTTCTAAATATAAGAGAAGCTTTTTTAGTTTTAATATTAAGAATAATTTTAGTTTCAATGTTTGGTGGTTCAATTTCCAGCTTGTTATATAGTATATCTGGAGGAATTTTAAGTTTTATTAGTATGGCATTAATGTATATATTATTTAATAAAAAAATATCAATAATAGTTTTAAGTATTATGGGAGCATTAATGCATAATATTGGACAATTAATAACTGCTTCAATTATGGTAAATACAAATTTAATGACGTATTATATGCCATTAATGTTTTGTGCATCTATACCAACAGGATTATTTGTTGGATTAGCAAGTAGCCTTTTATTAAAGCATATTGAAAAGATAAAGTTACATATAAAAATATAAAGTTATGTCTTATCATATGGAGGGGATTTTTATAAAAAATAAAATTATAATTACAGTTTTTTCTATAATGTTAATTATTTTAGTTATATTTGCATTTGAAAAAATCACTGTTGAAAAAAAGAATTTTAATAAACAGACACCTATATCAAAACAAGGATTCTATTTAGATACTATTATAGATATAAAAATATTTGATAAAAGTAATGAAGATATTTTACAGAAGGCTTTTCAGTTATGTGATTACTATGAAAACATTTTTAGTAGAACTAAAAAAGGAAGTGAGATATACAATTTAAATAAAAGTGGTATAAGTGGACTTAAAGTAAGTGATGAAACCTTAGAGGTTATTAAAAAAGGTATATATTATAGTGAAAAATCTAATGGTTCTTTTGATATAACAATAGCACCAATAAGTAATCTTTGGAATTTTAATAATGAAGAACATTATGTTCCTAATGAAGATGAAATAAAAGTGAATTTAGAAAAAGTAAACTATAAAGATATAGAGATAAATGGAAATGTTATTAGATTTAAAAAGGATGGTATGGCAATAGATTTAGGGGCTATAGCTAAAGGATATATAGCAGATAAAATAAAGGAATTATTAAAAAAAGAAGGGGTAAAAAGTGCAATAATTAACTTAGGAGGAAATGTACTTTGCGTTGGTAAAAAAAATAGTGAAGATTTTAAGGTAGGGATTCAAAAACCCTTTAAAGATAGAGGAGAAACTATAGATGCTGTAAGCATTGATGATAAATCGGTAGTGTCTTCTGGAATTTATGAAAGATTTTTTGAAAAAGAAGGAAAACTATATCATCATATTTTAAATACTAAAACAGGATATCCAATGGATAATTACTTAGAACAAGTAACAATAATATCAAAAAAATCTATAGATGGAGATGCATTAAGTACAGTTTGTTTTTCAGAGGGAATAAAAAAAGGAATGGAATTAATTAATTCATTAGATAATATAGAAGCTTTATTTGTTGATAAAGATGGAAATGTGTATGAAAGTAATAATTGGAATACCTATATTGAATAAAATATAAAAAATATAATTATTAAAATAGGGGGATAGTAAATATGATAAAAAAATGTATATCTGTAATTTTAGGAGTAGCTATTATTGGTGGTCTAGTAGGATGTGGAAATAAAAATATTACTAAAGAAAATGATTTAAGTAAAACAAAAAATGAAATAGTAAATTATAATAATGGAGAATATGAGGGGGACGGAAACGGATGTAATGGAAAAATAAAAGTTAATGTTAAAATTGATGAAAATAAAATAAAAGATATTAATATTTTAAGCCATACTGAGGATGAGGAATATTTTGTAGATGCTAAAGTGTTAATTCCTAATATAATTGAAAAACAAAGTGTGGAAGTAGATACGATAAGCGGAGCAACAAAAAGTTCTGATGGAATAATAGAAGCAGTTAAAAATGCATTAGCAAAATCTAAATAAAATACATTAGCTAAAGATAAGTAGGGGGAAAATTATAAATTATGAACAGAAGAAAAATACTTATAATAGTAATGATTGCAGCTACTACTGTAGTAGGCTCAACTTTAGGTACAATTAATTATTTAAAGAATAATAAAGAAAAAAAAGTTGTTGAAATTAATGACAATATTGAGAAAAATGAAAAAGAAAATAAAGAAGAAGATTTATTTAAAAAAGATATTGATAATGAAAATCATAATCTTGAAGATGGAGAATTTATAGGAGAAGGAAAAGGTTATGGTGGAATTATAAAAGTTAAAGTTACTGTTAAAAATTCAAAGATAGCTAATATAGAGGTATTGTCACATTCAGAAACACCTAGTTTCTTCACAAAAGCTCAGGTAGTTTTAGATAGAATTATAAATAAAAATTCACCAGATGTAGATGGTGTGTCAGGAGCAACTCTTACATCTAATGGATTAAAAGAAGCTGTGATTAATGCTCTTAAAAACCATGGATTTAATGATGTGGAAAACATGAAAAAAAGCAATAGTGGACAAAAAGCAACTAAAAATACAAATAAAATTAATTTGAAAGTTATAAATGTTAAAGAAGAAAGCTTAAAAGATGGAGAGTATTTCGGAGAAGCTAAAGGGTTTAGAGGAAATATAAAAATAAAGACTATTATAAAAAATGGAAAGATCAGTGAAATTAAATTATTAAGCCATAATGATGATGAAGAATTTATTAGTAAAGCTAAAAAGGTGATAAAAGATGTTTTAGCTAAACAAGCTTTAAATGGAGTTGATACCGTTTCAGGAGCTACTTACTCAAGCAAAGGCATATTAGAAGCAATAAGTAATGCAACTTCAAAAGCTATAGTTAATAAGAATAGTAATTATGGTTTAGATGTAGTAAATTTAGTTGAAAAAAATATTGATAAAACAATAAATTTTATTAATCATAATGAAACTACAAAGATTGTTAATGAAAACAAAAGTAATGTATCCATTAAGAATAAAATGAATATTTCAAATCTTAAAGATGGAGAATATATTGGAGTATCTAAAGGTTTTAGAGATGATATAAAAGTAAAAGCTATTATAAAATATGGCAAGATAAATAAAATTGAATTGTTAAGTCATAATGATGATAAAGAATTTATGGACAAAGCTAAAAAAGTTATAGAAAATGTTCTAAATAAACAATCTATAAGTGGTGTTGATACAGTTTCAGGAGCAACTTATTCAAGTAAGGGAATATTAGAAGCAATAAGCAATGCAACTTCTAAAGCAGTAATTAATAATAGTAAGGAAGATAGCGCAAAGAATGTTTCTTCAAATAAAAAGAATATTAATAATTTAATAGATTTTATTAGTACGGAAACTAATAAGATAATGAATGTTATTAATCCTAATAAAATTAGTAAATTAGTGAATGATAAAAAAGCTAATGATAATATTAGTGTAAAAACTAATATAAAAGTAGAAAGTGGAAGTTTTAAAAATGGTGAATATTTTGGGGTAGCAGAAGGTTTTAGAGGAGATTTAAAAGTAAGAACTACCATAAAAGATGGCAAAATAAGAACTATTGATATAATAGAAAGTGAAGAAGATGAAGCTTATTTAAACTCAGCTAAAGAATTAATATCAAAAATATTATTAAATCAAAATATAAATAATATAGATACTATTTCAGGAGCAACTTATTCAAGTAAAGCTATTTTAAATGCAGTTAAAAATTCATTAGAAGAAATGAGTTTAAATAATGAAAAGAATTTACAAAAAGAAAAAATTTATAATAAAGCAGAAGTAAAAGTTGTTAAAGATGATAATAAAAGCATAAAAAATATAAGTTTTGAAGGAAAATCACCAGGATATTATTCAGATAAATATATAGTTACTAAAGTTGAATTTAATGATAATAAAATTGACAGTATAAAAATTATTGATTACAAAGATGATGGTCAACCTTATTATGGAAAAGCTGAAAAAGTAATAGATTATATTATAAAAAAACCAAAGGAAACTATTGAAGATTTAAATGAATTTGTTGAAATATATGAAAAAATAAATTCAATTGGAAATAGGGAAAGTAAAATTAAAGAAGCAAAAAAACTTATAGGAAAATATGCTGAAGAAATGGGTTCTTTTAATGAAGATATAGGTACGAAAATTAATAAATTAAAAAAATGTATAAGGAAATATATGCAAAGTTTAAATAGAGGGGAAGTATTAGACTCTGTATCAGGAGCTACATATAGTGCAAGAGGAATAGCAAATTCAGTAAAAAATGCAATAGATAAATCTCAGATTAAAACTGAAAATAAAATAAAAAATATAAATATTAAAAACAAAAAATTAATTATAAATCTTTATGAAAAGAAAAATATTGATTTATCTAATTTAATTGTGGAAATTGAATATAACGATGGTGTAAAGAAAGAATTACCATATAATAAGTTAAAAGAAAATAATATAAAAATTTATGATATTGATACCAAAGAAGAGATAACAGAAGATAAAATTATTAATAAAGAAAATGAAAATAGATGCTTATTTTTAGAAGTGCTTCAGTTAGATTCATTAGCAAGAGATTCTTTTAAAGTTTATTTCACAAATGTAAGTAATAATACATTAACAAAAATGGAGTATAGCTTAGATAATGGTAGTAGCTGGAGTGGATTTGAAAAATTGGATTTTTATTCTTTGGAAGAAAGAAATGGAAATATAGAACGTGTACAAAAATTAAAATTATCAAATGAAGACTTACAAAAAGATCTTAAAATTAGAATAAAAAGTATAAATGATGAAATATATGAATTAAAACCTTTAACTGATTTTGGACCAATAAATGAACGAAATTTTGAGCCTTCTAAAAAAGATATGGAGTTAAATGTAAATTTAGAATATATGTATTCAATTACTATATTAAATGATAAATTTAATAAGTTATATGGAAAAGATATTACGGTAAATCAAGGAGAAGCATTTAATCCTAAAAATTATATAACAGCTCAATCAAGTGATAGAAGAGATTTAAAAGAATTAGTTAATATAACTGAAAATACAGTTAATATGAATATACCAGGAGAATATAAAGTAACGTATACATTAGGGAATTTAAGTAAAACAATAAAAGTAACTGTTTTAGGCTCTAAAGTAAATATTAATGCTATAGATAAAACAATTTTTGTTGGTGACAAATTTGATCCTAAATTAAATATTAAAGCTATATCAACAAAAGGAAAAGATTTAACATCAAAAATGATTGTTAGTAGCAAAGTTAATGTTAATAAACCTGGAAAATATGTTGTTATTTATTTTGTTAGGGATGAAGAAAATAAAATAAGTAAAAAGATAATTTATGTAACAGTTAAAGAAAAACCAAGTAAATTAAACGATGGTGTATTTATAGGGAAAAATCATGGATTTTATGAACATAAATTTATTCAAACTAAGGTAATTGTTGAAGAAGGTAAAGTTAAAAGTATTGATGTGTCTAATGAAAAGAATACATATGGAGATGATATGATTCCATATAGAAAAATGGCTGTGCCAATTGTTGATGAAATTTTAAAAGATCAGAATAAAACAATAAATGATATTTTAGAATATGATAGTATATTAAAATCGCTTTCAAAAGTTGCTCTTAAAAATCATAATTCACAAGACTTGATTAATGAAGGAAAAAGGTTAATTGGAGATTATAGTAATGGCTTTGACAAAATTAAAATTAGAAAAAGTCATTCATATAAGGATATAGAAAGAAAGGTTTCAAATCAGGTAAAATCATATTTAAAGAATAAAGGAAAAGGACAAGCATTAGATACTGTTTCGGGAGCTACATATAGTGCTGTTGGAATTACTAAATCAGTTAAAAATGCTATTGATAAATCTAAAACTACTATTGATATACAAGATGTTGTGATAAATGGACTTGATAATAATTCATATAATATTCAAGTATTTGATTATGAATTAGAAAACAAAAAATTAGATTTAAGTAAAATTAGTGTAGATGTTTATTATAAAGATGGACAAGTTAAAAATATACCTTTTAATAAATTTGAAGAAAATAAAATTGAACTGATTAACAATAAAACCAATAAACCTATTGATTTAAATGTACCATTAAAAGATTTTGAAGAAGAAACTAAAATAAAATTATTAAATAAGGAATTTTTAAGTGAAAAAACATTTAACTTAAGAATAAAGAAAAATAGTAGTGATTTTATAAAAACCTTTGAGTATAGCTTAGATGATGGAAAGACATGGACTGAAATTAAAAATCCAAAAATGAGCAAAGAAAATTTAGAACTTGTTCAAAAACTTATAGTAGATGATAAAACAATTAATAAAAAAATAATTGCAAGAATGAAGAGCGAGAAAAATAATATATATTATTTTAATACAGAAAAAGGTGAGAATTTAATTGAACAAGGTAAAAATTCTATATTGTTTAGTGCTAATAAGGAAGATATGAAAAAAAATAATAATATAAAGTCAAATTATAGATTAGATTTTGAGTATAAATTATCAGATAATTTAAAGGCAATAATAGAAGCAGAAGATAAAACTATAGTGCAAGGACAAAAGTTTAATCCTTTAGAAGGAGTAAAAGTAACTAATAAAAATGGAGATAACTTAATTAAATATTTGATAGTAAGAAATAATGTAAATGAAAGAGAACCTGGAACATATAATGTAGAATACATTTTTAATAAAGAAATTAAGTCTATAGAGGTAACAGTAAAAAAAATAGATAAAAAAACAGAATTTACAGTTTCTGATAAAACTATAAAAAAAGGACAAACATTTGATCCAAAAGAAGGAGTAAAGGTTATATCAAAAACAGGAAAAGATATAACTAATGAAGTTAAATTTGTTTCAAGAGTTGATATAAACAAAGTAGGTAAGTATACAGTTAGGTATTATCTTAGAGATTTAGATGAATTTATTAGAAAAGACATAAAGGTAACTGTTGAAGAATAAGGTTTCAGGTACTTTTGGTTAGAAATTAATACAATTAATATATCT
Organism: Clostridium tarantellae; assembly: GCF_009295725.1. Lineage (GTDB taxonomy): Bacteria > Bacillota > Clostridia > Clostridiales > Clostridiaceae > Sarcina > Sarcina tarantellae. Next base: position 3,534 of record NZ_WHJC01000059.1, on the reverse strand, counting down.
GTTTTAAGAAATTTATTTATTAGAACAGATATATTAAAAGTAAAGGATATGTTTTAATACAGTGTTGATAATTAGTTAAAGATAATTTAAAAAAATTTTAAATATTAATTTATGAAAATTAATTATAGTATAAGTACACTAATTTAGCTATATTATCAGTACTACTTTAAAACATAACAAAAAAATATAAGATTACAGGAGATTATATATGGTTTTAATTTTTTCCATTATATTTACATTGTTATTATCAATTTTATTTCATAAACAATTAAGAAAATATTCTAATGCAATTTATATTGCTACAATTATAATTTCGTTAGGTTTTATTATTTTTTATAAAATGGCACCTCATGAACTTAAAGGAAGTTTAATTGATTTAATTTTACAACCTATGAAACGAGGAACCATAGCTTTAGCTTTATTTACAATTGTAATGTATACTGGAGCATTAAATAAAAAATGGAAAATAACTAAAATATTATTTAGTATACGTGCACAGTTATCAATTATAGCTTGTATTTTAACACTAGGACATAATATTCTTTATGGGACTAAATGGTTTGTAAAATTATTTTTTGATTTTAACTCACTATCAGGACTAAAATTAGTAGCTACAATAATATCACTAATATTAATTATGATAATGATACCTCTAATGGTTACATCATTTCCATCTGTAAGAAAAAAAATGAAATTTAAAGTATGGAAGAGAATACAAAAACTTGCATATGTGTTTTATGGTTTAATATATGTTCATATTCTTTTATTATATATACCTAAAATAAATAAAGGTAAATTAATGGACGTTTTAATATATGGATTTATAATGGGGGCTTATTTTATATTCCGTATAATTAGATATTATATAGATAAAAAAAGAAAAGCATATATAAAGAATAGTTATTTAGTAAATGCTTAGTAATAAAATATAAATCTAACTTTATATAATTAGTGGTATATTGTAAGTGAGCTAGCATTTATTAACTCTTTCCATTTATGGGTGAGAGTTTTAGAACATATAAAAATACTTTAAATATAATAAAAAAACTTTTAGGCTACATTTTAGCTAATATTTTAAACTCATTTAGAGTTTTATAATTTATAGCTTTATGTAGCCTTTTTCTATATTTACAATAAAATTTTTTTTATATATGAAGTATTATATATTTTTAGTAATTAATTTAAAATATAAGGTGCTAAGAAAAAGCATTAATAATAGGTACATTTCAAGTATGAATTAATTTAAATTAATATAGAAGAGATTCTCTAAGGTATTTATACTAAGATGTGAATTTGTAACAAATAATTAATTGGATTAAATAGTTAGTTTCATTAATATTGTAAGTAGTATTTTAGTATGTTAAACTTTAATAAGCAAAAATAAGAGTAATAGGTGATAAACGTGGTTGAAAAAAATAAAGAATATATATTAAACATAGTATCTCAAGGATATGAGGGAGAAGGTATTGCAAAAATAGATGGTACTTATCCAGTTTTTATAGAGGGTGCTTTAAAAGGTGAAACTGTAAAGGTAAAAATAATAAAAGTTAAAAAAAACTTTGCCTATGCAAAGTTAATTGAAGTGATTGAGTCATCTAAGGAAAGATGTGAAGCGAAATGTGATATATATAAAAGATGTGGTGGATGTAAGATTCAACATATGAGTTATAAAGAACAATTAAACTTTAAATGGGAAAGAGTTAAGGATTGTATAGGAAAAATCGGAAAATTAGAGGGGAATTTAGTTAAGTTTCCTTTAGGTATGGAAGAGCCTTGGAGATATAGAAATAAGGTTCAGTTACCAATAGGACTAGTAAATGGTGAGCTTAAAATAGGTTTTTTTGCACCAAGAAGTCATGAAATAATAGATATGGAAACATGCTTAATACAGGATGAAGTGGCAGATAAAGTAGTAAAATTAACTAGAGAGTGGATAAAGAAGAATAACATAAAACCATATAATGTGAATGGTGAATATGATGAAGATGGTATATTAAGACACATAATGATAAGAAGGGGATTTACTACTAATGAAGTAATGGTGGTAATAGTCACTAATGGTGAAAAATTACCTAATAAAGATGAATTTATAGATTTAATTGTTAAGAATATACCAGGAATAAAGAGTATAGTTCAAAATATAAACTCTAAAAAGACTAATGTAATACTAGGAGAAAAATGTATAACTCTTTGGGGAGAAGATTCTATTTCGGATTACATAGGGAATTTTAGATTTAACATATCACCATTATCATTTTTTCAAGTTAACCCTACTCAAACAGAAGTACTTTACTCAAAAGCATTAGAGTATGCGGAGTTAACAGGTGAAGAGGAAGTATTTGATGCTTATTGTGGAACAGGAACAATAACATTATTTCTATCACAAAAAGCAAAGAAGGTATATGGAGTAGAAATAATTTCACAGGCAATAGACAATGCTAGAATAAATGCTTTAAAGAATAATGTAGATAATGTGGAATTCTTTGTAGGAGAATCAGAGAGTGTAATTCCAGATTTAATAAATAAAGGTGTAAAAGCAGATATGGTAATGGTAGATCCACCAAGAAAAGGGTGTGATAGAAAGCTACTAGAGGCAATTACAAATATTAATGCAAAGAAAATAGTGTATGTAAGTTGTGATCCAAGTACTTTAGCTAGAGATTTAGCTATACTTGAAGAGAATGGATATAGAACTGTAGAAGTTCAACCTGTGGATATGTTCCCTAATACTAGTCATATTGAAACTGTAGCTAAACTAATCAAGTAAAATCAAGGGTTAAGCCATATTAATATTTTGTTTTAGTGTAATTTGCCACCATTTTGCCACCATTTATAATAACTTGGTGGCAATTTGTGTTTCAAAAATATTAACACTGTCAGTTTTCATTTTCTGTGTAACATGTGAATAGATATCCATAGTTGTGGATAAATTAGTATGGCCTAATCTTTGTTGTATATCTTTAATATTTGCACCACCTTCTAATAACATAGTAGCATGGGTATGTCTTAGAGAGTGAAAACTAAAAGAAATTCCTAATTCATAATTTACTACTCTACTAAGATATTTCAAACTATCAGTAGAAACTAATTCGCCATTTTCTTTAGTGCAAACTAAATCTTTAGAAGTGAATAGTTTATTAGTTATATCAAAGCTATATAATGTATTAGAATAAAATTTATTTTACTTAAAAAGTTAGCAATGTTAATGTATTGCAAGAGATTAAGTGAGTTTAATACAATATGACATATGTCAAATAAAAAACAAAGCTTCACAAAAATAATTGGATCGATTGTAAAATTATGTTAAAATAGTATTGTTAATTAGGTAAATAAAAATTTGTCATTGAGATTATTTTAAATGATGAAATATTATAGCTAAGCTAAATTATATTTGATTTCATATAAATAAAGATAGTGTAAAGTTTAATATGAAAAAATAGGTTAGATATTATTTTGAAAATATTATTTTTAAAAACTATCAAAGATTATTTTTAGGTACAACAAAAAGACCTTCTATGAGAAGATTTTAAAAAT
>NZ_WHJC01000058.1 GCF_009295725.1 Clostridium tarantellae | reverse complement strand
ATTTTTTAAATTTATATTATTTATTATATTTAATATGAAATAATTCATGTGCTTTTCCATGACCTGGTTTACCTATATATGTTTTATACATTTTTATTAAAGCTTCATTCTCATGTGATTTTCTCTTTGAGAAATTTTTATCTTGATTGTAAAGAACAGAAGCTCTTACTTTTCTTATATCAATTTTTTCTCTATCACATTCCATAACATGTGGTTGACCTCCACCATTTACACACCCTCCCGGACATGCCATAACTTCAATAAAATGATAATCTTTAGCTTTTTCATCTTTCATAAATTGTGCTAAATTAGCTGAACCATTTATTACAGCTACTTTTATCTCTTCTCCACCAATATTAACTTTAGCCTCTTTTATTCCATCTACACCTCTTACTGCATGATACTCTATATCTGCTAAATTGCTACCCTCAACAAAGTCTTTAGCAGTTCTTAAGGCAGCTTCCATTACTCCACCAGTAGCTCCAAAAATAGCTCCTGCTCCAGTATGTTCACCCATAGCTGGATCTACTTCACTATCTTCTAAATTAGCAAAATCTATTTTAGCTGCTTTTATCATTCTAACTAATTCTCTAGTAGTAATAACTGCATCAATATTTCTTATTCCGTTGTTCTCCATTTCTGGTCTATCTGCTTCAAACTTTTTAGATGTACATGGCATTACTGTAACTGTAAAAATTTTTTTTGGTTCTATATCAGCAATTTCTGAATAATAAGTTTTAGTTGCAGCACCAAAAATCTGTTGAGGTGATTTTGCCGAAGATAAATTTGGTATTAATTCTGGATAATATTTTTCAACCTGTCTTACCCATGATGGACAACATGATGTAAACATTGGGAAAGGTCCATTATTATTATATCTCTCTATAAACTCTGTAGCTTCTTCCATAATTGTCATATCAGCTCCATAGTTTATATCAAAGATTTTATCAAATCCTAATTTTCTTAAAGCAGTATATAACTTACCTGTTACATCCACTCCATACCCCATTTTAAACAATTCTCCCATAGATGTTCTAACAGCTGGTGCCATTGCTGCTATAACATGCATTTCAGGGTTACTTATAGCTTCTTGTACTTTTTCAATATAGGATTTCTCTTGTAATGCATCAACCGGACATGCAATAACACATTGACCACATAATAAGCAGTTAGTATCATCAAAACATTTTAGTGCTTCTGGTCCAACTATTCTTTCATTATTTTCATTTTTTTGAAATGTAATTGCTTTTGTTCCTGTTTTAACTCTACAAGCTGCTACACATCTTCCACAAACAACACATTTTGATCTATCTAAAACTATTGATTTACTTCTATCATCTATATATTCACTTTTATCTTTAACAATAAAAGGTTTTGTTGCTCTAGCTTTTGTTTTTATAACAAGTTTTAAAAATTCGCAGTTTTCTCTTCTTTTACATGGACCACATTTAAATTCATGTTTATCTAATAATTCTATAACTCTATTTTTAATTTCTTCTTGTACTCTTTCAGTATTAGTTCTAATAACCATACCATCTTTAACTTTTATACAACAAGCTCTAGCTAGCCTATCTTGTCCTTCTATTTCAACTAAACAAACTCCACATTGACCAATATTATTACAATCTTCTAAATAGCATAATGTTGGTATATCTATTCCATTTTCTCTAGCTATTAATAATATAGACTTAACTTCATCAAATTCTATTATTTTTTCATTTATTATTACTTTCCCCATGTTGTCCCTCCATGTCTTTAAGGTTTGGTAAATTATTACTCTCAAATTTAAATTATTAATAAATAATAATAATTACAAAAAAACTCACATCTTTTATCTTATCATATTGATTATTCTTTTTAAAATGCCATGTTTTGTTATAATTACGCATATTATTACAAAAGTAATGAGAGACTTCAAATGAAGTCTCTTCTCTCAATATTACTTGTATTCTTTTGCAATTTCTTCACCAGACAAAACTCTTATAGTTCCTTCAGCCAATGCTAATAACTCATCTTCTCCTGGATATACTGTTATAGGTGCAATCCATTCTACTTTTTCTTTTATAGCATTAACAACATCTTTTCCATAAGCAATTCCACCAGTTAATATTATTGTATCCACCTTGCCATTTAAAACTACAGACATTTCTCCAATATACTTTGTTACTTGATAAATAAAAGCATCAAAAATTAATTTTGCTTTACTATCACCTTCACTAACCCAATTAGATACATCTCTAGCATCATTGGTATTTAAATAAGCAACATAGCCACCTTTTCCAACTATTTTTTTATATATTTCTTCTTCAGTATATTTACCACTAAAACACATTTTTATTAAATCTCCAACTGGAACACAACCTGCCCTTTCTGGTGAAAGTGGTCCATCACCATCTAATGCATTATTAACATCTATAACTCGTCCATTTTTATGAGCACCAATAGAAACTCCTCCACCCATATGAACAACTATAACATTAATATCTTTATATGTTTTATTATTTTCTTTAGAATATCTTTTTGCTACAGCTTTTTGATTCAAAGCATGAAATTTGCTTTTTCTCGGTAATTCTGGTACTCCTGAAATTCTAGCTACACTTAATAATTCGTCAACAACAACAGGATCTACAATAAAAGCTTTTATATTTAAATCCTTAGCTATATTATCAGCTAATATTCCTCCTAAATTTGAAGCATGCTGACCTTGTATACCTTTTTTTAAATCTTCAAGCATAATGGCATTTACTTCATAAGTCCCACCTTCCATTGGCTTTAGCATTCCACCTCTGCCAACTACTGCATTTAATGTATTTATATCAAATTTTTTCTCTTTTAGTACTTCTAATATTAATTCTTTTCTAAATGATAATTGATCTACAATTTTATCATATTTTAATATTTCTTCTGCTGAATGTCTTATAGTTTCTACTATTATTTCTTTTTGATTCTCATATACACCAATTTTAGTTGATGTTGACCCTGGATTAATTATTAAAAGCTTAAATACCATATAAATTCCCCCTATATTTACCCCTATATATTAATTAAACTTCAGTTACTAATGCCGCTAATGCTATAGAATTAACTTTTGTCTCAAAACTATCAGCCCTTGAAGTTAATATTACTGGCGCAGATGTACCAACTAATAATCCTCCATTTTTAGAATTAGACATATAAGTTAATGTTTTATACATAACATTTGCTGTATCTATATTAGGTAGTAATAATATATCAGCCTTTCCTGCTACAGCTCCTGTTACACCTTTGTGATGTGCCGCCTCTTCTGAAATAGCATTATCTAAAGCAAAAGGACCATCAACTAAACATCCTTTAATTTGTCCTCTATCATTCATTTTTGCTAGAAGTGCCGCATCTACAGTAGCAGGCATATCAGAATTAACTACTTCTACTGGTCCTATAGCTGCAACCTTTGGTAATTTTATACCACAAGCTTTAGCAACTTTTACTGAATTATTTACCATATCTACTTTAGCTTTTAGATCAGGATATGTATTAAAAGCCGCATCAGTTAAAAATACTAATCTATCAATACCTTCTATATCAAAAACTGCTACATGTGACATTAACTTTCCTGTTCTTAATCCAACTTCTTTATTTAATACACTTCTTAAGAAAGTAGCAGTATCTACTAATCCTTTCATCACCATATCCGCTTCCCCTTTTGATACTAGCTCCACAGCTAATAAAGCAGCTCTTTTATCATTTAGTTCATTAATTATTTCTATTTTTGATAAATCCATATCAATTTTATGCGCTATATCTTTTATTTTATTTTCATTTCCTACTAAAATTGCATCCGCAAAACCTTGTTTTACTGCTTCTTTTATAGCTTCTAAAACAGGTTCATCTTGAGCCACTGCTACAGATACTTTTTTTCTTTCAATAGTTTTTAATTGATTAAATAAACTTTGAAAATTTTTACTCATAATCCTCACCTCTAATTTTTTAAATTTATTCGTTAAATTTATAACAAACAAACTTAAAATTTTTTAATTATTATTAATTTCATAAAAATTGAATAAATTACATTTTTTTCTTCTACTATTTTATTTTAACAAAAAAAAAACTGAAAACTAGTGTTTTCAGAAAATTTTCTTTAATTTTTTTTTATTTTTAAGAAATTTTATACTTTTTAATTATACTTTCAGCCACTTTTAATCCATCAACAGCAGCAGAAACTATTCCACCTGCAAATCCTGCTCCTTCTCCAGCTGGATATAATCCTTCTAAAGATATACTTTGTAAACTTTCATTTCTTTCAATTCTAACTGGTGCTGAAGTTCTTGTTTCTATTCCAGTTAATATTGAATCATAATTAGCAAATCCTTTTATTTTTCTGTCAAAATCCTTTAATCCTTCTTTAAGTCCCTCTATTACATAAGATGGTAAGCATTTTCTTAAATCTACAAATTCATATCCATTAGATAATACACTTGGATTTACTTTTCCTAATTTAGTAGAAATTTTATTCTCCATAAAATCTCCTACTAGCTGAATAGGAGTACTATAATTTCTTCCTCCTTCTTTATAAGCTAACGCTTCATAATGTCTTTGAAATTCCATTCCAGATAAAGGGTGATTTCCTTCAAAATCTTTAGGACCTACAGCTACAACTATTGCTGCATTAGCATTTTCTTTATCTCTAGCATGATAACTCATTCCATTAACACATAATCTTTCTTTTTCAGAAGCAGCATTAACTACTACACCTCCTGGACACATACAAAATGAATATACAGATCTTTCTAATTTTTTGCTTTGATAGGTTAACCTATATTCTGCAGCTTTTAACTTAGGATGATTTGCATATTTTTCACCATATTGACTAATATTTATTAATCCTTGAGGTTGTTCTACTCTAACACCTATGGCAAATGGTTTTTGACTCATAAATATTCCTTTATTAAAAAGCATCTCGTAAGTATCTCTAGAGCTATGACCTAATGCTAAAATTAAAGCATCACAAGGCACCTCTTCTCCATTAACTATAATGCCTTTTAATTTTCCATTGCTTTTTAAAATCCCCTCAAATTTAGAATTAAATTTAACTTCTCCCCCTAAGGCTTTTATTTCTTCTCTTATATTCTTAACAACCTTTTTAAGTATATCCGTACCAACGTGTGGTTTACCTTTATAAATTATTTCTTCTGGAGCTCCTCCTTTAACTAAAGCTTCTAATATAAAATCACATCTAGTATCTTTTATTCTTGTTGTTAATTTACCATCTGAAAAAGCTCCTGCACCACCTTCTCCAAATTGAACATTTGATTCAGTATTTAATACACCAGTTTTCCAAAATTTCTCTACTGTTTTAGTCCTATTCTCAACATCTTCTCCTCTTTCAAAAACTAAAGGTCTATACCCTTTTTTAGCTAAAAGAAGTGCTGCAAATAATCCAGCTGGACCTAATCCAATTACAACTGGTCTATGATTTAAATTTTCATTTCCTGATACTAATTCATCAAGTACTAATGTTTCAATTTTTACATCTCTATCATTTACTTTAGCTACTATTTTACTTTCATCTTCGTGTTCAATATCTACACAATAATTAAATTTAATCATACTTTTTTTTCTTGCATCAATAGATTCTTTTATTATTTTTATATTATTAACTTCACTTAAAGGTAATCTTAATTTTTTAGCTACTTTATTTTTAATTAAATTTATATCATCATCTACTGATAAAGTAATATTGTTTACTCTTATGGTCATTTCCTATACTCCTTTGTATTTTTTATTTAATAGTTAAATTATTTTACCACAGAACTATTTTATATAGTATACTGTGGTAAATGTTAATTTTATTGATTTGTTTTTTTAATTAATTTAATCTTTACTTCATTTGGATTAATTTCTTCAACCTTAATATTATTATAAGGATTAGTAATATTAATTTTAGTTATATGTTCACCTTCTGACATTCCACTTAAATCTACAGAACATACTATTTGTTCTAATTTAATTTCATTTATATCTGATTCTAATCCACTTAATTTTACTTTAACTTTTTCACCTTCCAATTTCGCCTCATATTCTTTTGGTACATTTTTTAAATTTATTGGTAAATTTACTTCTTTAGTTATATTAGGTATAACAGCTGGTTGTGATGGAGTATTATTATTTATATTCTTATTACTAAATGCAATTTTAACTTTTACTTGATTTATACCTGATGCTACTGTGGTATCACTAGGTATTTTTAATACAGCTGTAACTTCTGAATTATCCGCTAATGTAGATAAATCAATCGGCTCAGTATCTACTTGATTTATCTTATTCAATATTTCTTCATCTCCTAATAATTCTACTTTATTTATATCTGGTATTATACTTTTTATAGCTAATCCTTCTCCTGGCTCTCCTTTGGTTATTACATTTACAGGAACTTGTTTACCCTTTTTAACTGTTAATGATAATTTTGCTGTTGTGGGAGAAATTTTAATATCCTTTATAACATCTCCATTTTCGTCTACAGCTTTTATAGGTAATGCTATATCCATATCTTTTTCAACATTTTCAATTTTTCCATCTACCATTAATTTTTTAACTTTATCAAGCTGTTCTTGTGCACCAGATATAGTAGCAGTTGTAGGATTTATTATAACCTTATCTATATAAATACCTTGAACCGTTAAAATTTTAACCTTAGATTCAATAGGTAATGTTTTTTCACTATAGTCATCTAAAACAATATTTACTCTTAAAAAACTATCCTTTTTTATATTTATATTTGAAGGACAAGTTAAAATTTCAACTGGTATATTATTTTCACCTTTTCTCAATGCATAGGAAGCTAAGTTTACTACAACTTTAAAATCATCTGGTTTTACTCTATAAACTTCACTTGCAGGTCCTTCTAAATTTAAATTAACAGATAGCTTTTGATTTGGCACTAAAGCTAAATTATATTCTTTTAATGCATCTTGATTTATGATTTCCACTGGAACATTCTCTACTTTATATTCTTTTACAGGATTTTCTACGTTTAATATGTACATCCATAACCCAAAGGAAAGTGCTAAGCAAATTAATTTTACAATTAATGTTTGATTTTTATTTTTCTTATCCAACCTTTCACCTTCTTTCCGTAAGATATACCTCTTTTATCTCTTCTATTTTTCATAATTTTTAATAATATACTTTTTAATTTTTCTTTATCATAATTTCTTGTTAATCTCCCTTTAACTGCTAAAGAAATAGTTCCTGTTTCTTCTGATACAGTTATTATTAATGCATCAGATGTTTCAGATAATCCTATGGCTGCTCTATGTCGTGTTCCTAACTTTTTATTTATATTATTATTTTCTGTCAGTGGTAATACACAACCTGCTGCAACAATTCTATCATTTCTTATAATTGTTGCTCCATCATGCAAAGGAGTATTTTTAAAAAAAATATTTTCTATTAAAGCTGAGGAAACTAAAGCTTCTAATTCCGTACCTGTAGAAGCTATTTCACTTAGTCCAGTTCCTTGTTCTATAGCAATTAATGCTCCTGTTTTTGTTTCTGCCATATTCTCAACTGCTGTTACAATAGAAGTTATAACTTTATCTAATTTCTCATCATCCTCTATAACATGAAAATCATCAAAAGCACTTCTTCCTATATGTTCTAATGCTCTTCTTATTTCTGGTTGAAAAATTATAACAATAGAAAGTACACCTATAGTTAATGTTTTAGTTAATATAAAATTTAACATATTTAATCTTAAAATTAAACTAACCGGAATCAATACTAGTATAAGTAATATACCTTTTAATAACTGTTCAGCTCTTGTTTCTTTTATTAACATATATCCTTTATAAAAGATAAATGCTACAACTAAAATATCTATTATAGACCAAACAGATATATTTTTTATACTGTTTAATATAATGTTTACTATTGTAAACATTGTATCACCTCCTGAACTCTACCATTTCAATTATACAATAATTTTCTTTAGTTAAATATATACTATTTAATATAATTTTAATTCACATATTATTTGTAATGTTATTATTAATCTCCTCATATAGTTTATATATAATTCATTTTAAAGGAGGATATAATGATGGATATCACTAAAAATTTTAAGATTTTAGGCAGTATTATATTAATAATTGGATTACTAGTCTTTATAGGCATAATTTTTATAAGTACAAATCAAAATATAGCTTCAAAGGATATAAAAAACTTAGAAAACATAGCTAATACTATAACAACTACAAATTTTTCAAATGATTTAAATAATCAAATAAGCTCTGATAATTTTACTAAATCTCTTGAAAAAAAAGTATCAAAATTCAAAGACATACAACTTAATTTAAGTTCATTAGATATTGATTCTAATTATGATATTATTTTAACCAATTTAAATGAAGGACTTTCTTTAAATATAGATTTTTATGAACAATTAATATCAATTTTAAAATCACCTAATTCAATGGATTTACAAACTTCTTATGATGCTGCTATAAATTTAAAAGAACAATGTGAAAATAAATATAAAGCTTGTTCTAAAAATAATATGAATTTATCTTTAACAAATAATAATGAATATCTAAATAAAATACTCTATTATATCAATCAGTTAATTAAAATTAGTAGAGATTCTGATATAAATACTGAACAAAAAAATGATTTTATTATTTCTATAGATAAGATTTATAGGGGATTCCTCCCTTTAACTGAAGATTTGCTTACAACAATTGACCTAATAAAAAAAGATGGTCGTGACATAAATTTATTAACTTCAGATATTCATAATAAATTAATTGAACTTCAAAATATAGAAAATGACTTTTTCAACTTATCCATTCCTTCAAATGGTACAGAATTATTTAAAGCTTTTGAAAATTGCTTGAAAACTTATGAAAATTATATAAATAATTTACTTAAAGGAATTATGGCAGAAACTTCTGAAAATAACTCTAATACCTCTAATGAAGATTTTTATAATAAAGCTAAATCTAACTATGATGAATTAATCAAAACATTAAATAATTTCGATTCTACATTTTCAAAATATAAAAACAATTAATTTATGAATTATGATTAAGTTTTTGGTTATACTATACAAAGTAAAATAACTATTTAAGGAGGATTTCATGAAAAGAAAGTTAATTCCATTTTTCTTATTCTTAGCCTTCGCAATTATAGTTATCACTATTAATAAAAATAACTTGGTTAAGGGTGAACCAAAAATAATGAAAAATGAAATCGAAATAAAAAATATACTATATAATAATTCATTAATAGTATCTTATAATGAAGATACTATTAATGAAACTGATTTATTTCATGAATCAGATGAAATTGTAGAAGTATTTAATTCTTCTAATTGTAAATACAATATAACTAGAAAAGATTTAGATTTAATGGCTAAAGTTGTATTTGCAGAAAGTAAAGGTGAACCATATGATGGAAAGGTTGCTGTTGCATCTGTAATCCTAAACAGATTAATCCATCCTAATTTCCCCAACACTATTCAAAAAGTTATTACACAAAAAAATGCATTTTCTTGTGTTGTGAATGGGAATGTACCTGTGGTTCCAGATAGTGATAGTTATAATGCTGTTAGGGAGGCTCTTAAAGGAAATGATCCATCTAAAGAAGCATTGTATTTTTATAATCCTAAAATTGCAACTTGTTCTTGGATGAAAGGAGTAGAAAAATTAAATGTTACAAATATTGGACAGCATGTATTTTTCACAGCTAATTAAATTTTATGCTATCCATAATATAAAATAATAAAAAAATATTAAAAGGATTCATTTAGAATCCTTTTAATATTTTTGTGTAAAATACTTTTAAATTATAAAATATAAACAAAATTATATTCTTATTTAATTGAATCTAAATAAGAAACAGCACTTAACGCTGCTATGTTTCCTTCTCCAGCTGCTTTTATATATTGATATGGCTTTCCAATGCAATCACCAGCTGCAAAACATCCATTTAAATTAGTTTTCATATATCTATCTACATCTATATGACCATTACTAGTTTTCAACCCTGGCACTAATTGTGAAGGAGAGATACTATCTTTTAATATAAATACACCATCAGTAATTATTTCATTATTATTTGTAATTACTTTATTTACTTTCATATCTCCTTGTATCTCTAAAGGTCTATCTTTAATAATTTCTACATTAGAATTTAAATTATATTCATCTTTATACATAGGTATATAATATACTTTTGAAGCTAATTCACTAACAAAGTTAGCTTCCTCTTCATCCTCTTTGTTATGAGCAATAATAGTAACTATTTTTCCTTTATATAAAGGTGCATCACAAGTTGCACAATAACCAACACCTTTTCCTAAAAATTCTTCTTCTCCTTTTAAAGGTTTAGTATATTCTACACCTGTTGCTAAAATTATAGAAGTAGCTTCATATATTTTTTCATTTACTGCTAATGCAAAATATTCACCCATAGCATAAACATTATTTATTCTTTCTTCTGTTAAATTTATCTTCATAAAGTCTAAATGTTTTTGAAATTCTTCCTTTATCTGCTCTCCATTTTTTCCGTAAAATCCTAAATAATTATTTACCTTTGGTGCTTTTATTAATTTATTACTAAAGTTAGCATTTCCAAATATTATAAATTTTTTATTTCTTATCTTTGCATTCAATGCTGCTGATAAACCAGCTGGCCCACTACCAATGATAGCTATATCATATCTTTCATTCATAAATTTTTCTCCCTTTAATAACTTCAAATAAGTTATTATAATTATGAAATATTATATATGTTTCTTTATTGTTTCCTCTAATGCTGATTTTGGTCTAAATCCAACTAATGTATCTACAGGCTTACCATTTTTAAACATCATTAAAGTAGGAATACTTGCTATTTGAAATTTTCCTGCTATTGAAGGGTTTTGATCTACATCTACCTTTACAAATTTAACATCTTTCATTTCTGATGCTAATTCGTCTATAACTGGAGCTATCATTTTACAAGGTCCACACCAAGTTGCCCAAAAATCAACAACAACAACTCCATTTTGACTTAAAACTTCTCCATTAAATTCTTTATCATTTATATGCTTTACCATAATAATTACCTCCAAAATTATACCCCATCGGGGTATTCTATTGTTTTTAATTATAGTATATTTTAAAATCACTGTCAATGTTACTAATAATCATTATTACATAGTTTCGAATACTCCTTTAGCTTTTAATCCTTTATTTTTCATTAATATTTTACCTTTTGCAATTACTGTATCTATATTAAAAGTCTTTTTATCTAAAATTAATATATCTGCATCTTTTCCAGCTACTATTCTTCCTTTATTAAATAATTTTAAAGCATCTGCAACATTAGATGTAACAACTTTTAATGCCGATTCTATATTAACCCCTTCTTCTATAGCTACTAATACTTCTCTAAACAAAGATTCTACAGAACAAATTCCTAATCCTATTAATTTTCCCTCTTCTGAAAATAATGGCATACTTCCATTACCATCTGACGAAAAAGTTATATTTTCAACATTAACATCTTGTTCTAACATTAATTTTAATGCTTTAGCAGCTCTTAATTCTCCTTCTTCTAAATAATTAGGATTAGAAGACGTTGTAAAATCTATATATCCACCTTTTTTAGCATATTCTATACCCATATTAAAAAGTTCTGTGCTTCTATTGACATGAGTAGGTAATATTTGAGTAGCTGGAATTTCTGTTTCTTCTATTAATTTAAATAAGTAATTCATCATTCTTCTTCCCGAACCTAAATGAACATTAACAATACCTGCTTTACTAGATAATAGACCACCTACCCTTGCTTGTGCAACTACATTTACAAACTGTTCATAAGTTGGCTGTGAACTTCTATGATCTGATAATGCTATCTCTCCTACGCCTATAACTTTATCTAATAAAAGAATATCACTTTTAACACTTTCAGTTATAGATTTCACTGGTACATCATAAGAACCTGTATAACAATAGCAACTTACTCCTTCATCACATAAAGCATATGCTTTAGCAATTAATCCTTTCATATCTCTGCATATACCATCTGTACCTATAGTTCCTACTAAAGTTGTTATACCAGCTTTTATAATACTACTAAGTTGCAATTCAGGAGTTCTTGTTTTAAAACCTCCCTCACCACCACCTCCAATAATATGCACATGAGAATCTATTAGACCTGGAGTAGCTATATAATTGCTTCCATCTAGAACTTCTATGTTTATAAAATTTTCTGGTATTATAATATTGTCATATACTCCTTCTATTTTATCACCTATTATTACTATATCTTTTTTGCCTAAAAAATTTGGTGAATACACTTCTATATTTTTTATAACCTTAATCATTCTTCATATCCCCTTAATTCTAAATTATTATATTTATATATTTCCCTAAAAATTTTTATCTATCAAAAACAATAGATTTTCCTAATGCAAAAAATTCTCTTATATAATAAGGTGTTAACCAAATATTTAAAGGTGCACTATATACTTCTATATCTTTAAACCCATTTCTTTTAGCTAAAAATACTCCTCTAAAAGAGTGAAAATTATTAGTTATTATTTTTATACTAATATCTTTTATATCCACACCTTGATTTTCTATAGCTTCTTTAGAAAATTTAAAATTTTCATAAGTACTTGTTGATTTATCTTCTACTATAATTCTATCTTCTGATATACCCTTCTCCAATAAATACCTTTTCATAGCTATAGCTTCTGGTATATCTTCGCCTGGTCCTTGTCCTCCTGAAAGAACAATTTTTTCTCCCTTATCATAATACTTTAAATATTCTAAAAGTGTATCCATTCTTTGCATTAATACTAAAGACATCCTTTCTCCGTATAGCCCTGCTCCTAATACTATTATATAATCTGTTTTTGTTGTATCTTTTTTTAATGCAAAGAAAATTATACAACTTTCTACTAGTAAAAATACTATCATAAACGCTATAACTAAAGGCTTAATAAACTTTTTAATCCTCTTAAATAATTTATTCTTATGTAACTTATTTTTAACAAAATGATATATTATTAATACTAAACCCATGAGCAATATAGGTTTACTAAAAGATAAATTCCACATAAATATTTTAAGAACAAAATAATACGCAATAGCTAACATTCCTAAGATTAAATCCAAATATTTCATTTTTCCTCCTTACCAACTAAGAAACCAATATAATATTTCCCAATTAATACTTTTACTTCCTAAATATTTTAACATATTCTTATATAACATTTTCTTCATATAGGTTATAAACATATTAATATTTGATTATTTTTAGGTAACAAAAAAGGTGTGAATTGCTTCACACCTTCAAATTTAGGGTTATTTGAGTATTGTATATTAATTTAATTACTCTTGCTCCATTATAATTTTCTTAGCTGATAATATAGATGTAGCACTCATTGAGAATTCATCTAATCCATATTCAACTAATGTTGGAATAGCAGTTTCATCTCCTGCCATTTCTCCACACATTCCTACCCATTTACCATGTAAATGAGCTCCATCAATAGTCATTTTTATTAATCTTAATACTGCTGGATGCATTGGATTATAAAGGTATGATACCTTTTCACTCATTCTATCTGCAGCTAATGTATATTGAATTAAATCATTTGTTCCAATTGAGAAGAAATCAACATGTTTAGCTAACTCATCTGCACAAACTGCCGCCGCTGGAATTTCAACCATAATTCCCCATTGAATATTCTCTGAGAAAGTTTTTCCTTCAGTTGTTAACTCTACTTTACATTCTTCAACTATCTTTTTAGCTGCTTGGAACTCTTCTAAACCTGATATCATTGGGAACATTACAGCAAGCTTTCCATAAATAGATGCTCTTAATAATGCTCTTAATTGAACTTTAAATATTTCTTTTCTATCTAAACATAATCTTATAGCTCTATAGCCTAAGAATGGATTCATTTCTTCTGGTAAAGGTAAGTATGGAAGAGTTTTATCTCCACCAATATCTAATGTTCTTATAACAACTTGCTTACCTTCACATTTTTCTAAAACATATTTATATGATTCAAATTGCTCTTCTTCTGTTGGAGCACTATCTCTATCCATGTATAAGAATTCAGTTCTGAATAATCCTACACCATCTCCACCATTAGCTAAAACCTGATCAACATCTTCTGGTTTACCTATGTTTCCACAAACTTCAATTCTTTTACCTGATTTAGTTGTAGTTTTAACTTCTATAAGTTTCTTTAATTCCTCTTGCTCTGCATGGAATTTTTCTTTTTTAACAATATACTCATCTATTGTTGCTTGTTCTGGATTTATTATTGCTATTCCTTCTATACCATCAACTATAACAGTATCTCCATTTTGAACTGATGTTGTTATATCACCTAATCCAACTACTGCTGGTATTTCTAAAGTTCTAGCCATTATAGCTGAGTGAGATGTTCTTCCACCGATATTAGTTAAAAAAGCAACTACTTTGCTTCTATCTAATTGAGCTGTATCTGAAGGTGTTAAATCATTAGCAACAACAACTGTATTTTTTTCATTTATAGCAAAAGCATTACCACCTTTACCAGATAAATTAGATATTATTCTTTTAGAAACATCTTTTATATCTGCCGCTCTTTCTCTCATATAAGCATCATCCATTGATTCAAATATCATAACGAAAGTATCTGTAACCATTTGTACAGCTTTCATAGCATTAACACTTTCAGTTTCTATAGTCATTTCCATTTGACCTGTAAATTCTACATCATCTAACAACATTAAATGAGCTTCAAAAACTTGTGCTTCATGTTCACCTATTTCAGCTAAAGCTTTTTCTTTTATTTGTGTCAATTGCTCTCTTGAAGCTTCTAAAGCTTTCTTTAACATATTTTTTTCATCAGCAATATTAGAAACTTTAGCATCACTTATAACGATTTCTTCATGTTCTTGAATGAATACTTTTCCTATTGCATATCCTTTTGAAGCAGCAATTCCTTTTTTCATTATGTATTTCCTCCCTATATTTCAAAAATTTTAAATTTATCTAAATATATGTTATTCATAATTTAAGTATATGTTATTCATAATTTATTTTCAATTTATAATGTATAATAATTTATTAGCAAATATTATGCCAAAATCTTATCT
>NZ_WHJC01000057.1 GCF_009295725.1 Clostridium tarantellae | reverse complement strand
ATGTAATTATATTTATTAACATTATTCTTTCTATAACAATAGTTATTTTAGAAAGAAAACAACCTGATAAAACAATAGCTTGGCTGTTAGTTTTATTCTTAATACCTCCATTAGGATTATTGTTATACATCTTTTTAGGAAGAAACTGGAAAATACATAAGCTTAATGATAAAATTAATTCTAAAGTACAAGACTTAATAGCTCCTATATTAAGAACTTATCCTGAGAAATATTATGTTTCTCTTATGGAATTGCTTGCTAATAATAGTGATTCTCCTATTTTCCTTAATAACGAAGTAAAAATTTACAAAAATGGAATAGAAAAATTTAAAGATTTAAAAGAACAATTATTAAAAGCTAAACATCATATTCATTTAGAATATTATATTGTTAGAAGCGATACATTAGGTAATGAAATAAAAAATATATTGATTGAAAAAGCTAAAGAAGGAGTACGGGTAAGATTTATAATAGATAAAGTAGGTGCCTCTAAATTAAAAAGAAAATATATTTCACAACTTAAAAAAAATGGTGTAGATGTTGTTATATACTCTTATTTTTTAGCTCCACTTCTTAAATTAATAAATACTCAAATTAATTATAGAAACCATAGAAAAATAGCTATCATAGACGGCAAAGTTGGTTTTTTAGGCGGTATTAATATAGGTGATGAATATTTAGGAAAATCTAAAAAATTCGGATATTGGCGTGATACTCACATAATGGTTAAGGGTGATTTTGTCTTGGGTCTACAAGCTGTTTTTTTAGATGATTTTATAACTATAGAAAAAGCTAATAATACTTATAGTTTTTATGACGAAGAATTTTACAAATATTTTCCCACTAATCATATTAAAGAAGATTTGTTAATGCAATTAGTTAAAAGTGGTCCAGACTCAACCTTTCCAGCAATAATGCAAGGTATGTTAAAAATGATTTCATTAGCTACAGAACGTATATACATAACTACCCCTTATTTTGTACCTAATGAAGCAATTTTAGATGCACTTAGAGTGGCCGCTTTAGGGGGCGTTTCTATAAAAATAATATTCCCTGAAAAAGCAGATCACTTAATGGTAAATAAAGCTTCTAAAACTTATTTAGGAGAATTATTGAGATGTGGAGTAAATGTATATTTTTATGATAAAAATTCATTTATTCATGCTAAAACTATGACAATAGATGGACAAATGTGTACTCTAGGAACATCTAATATGGATATCAGAAGTTTTGAATTAAATTATGAAATAAACTCTGTTATATACGATAGTGAAATAACAACTAAGTTAGATGAAATTTTTTTAGATGATTTAAAGAAATGTAGAAAATTTACTTTAGAAGAATATGAAAATCAACCTAAACATATAAAATTTATTGAAGGTATTTCTAGAATTTTTTCATCACTTTTATAAAAGTACAAGCTATGATTAATAATAATTAATCATAGCTTATATTATTTAATAAAAATGTATACTAATTAAAAATTAGATTACATAATATATTTCTATTTTATTTTTTCAACCTATTTTTAAGATTTACTAAAAGCATCCCCGCAGTTCCTCCAAAAGTATCTATAATTACATCTTTAAATTCTCCTGATCTTCCTAATACAAATAATTGATGTATTTCATCAGTACATGCATATGAAAATGTAATTACTAAAGCATATATATATATGCTTTTGCTTTTTACATAATATTTTATTACATTGTATACCAAAATATATAAAATCATATATTCTGTGAAATGAGCGCACTTCCTAATAAAAAGAGTTGCTAACTCTCCAAAATAACTACTCAAATCTAACCCTATTAAATTAAACAAATAAACCATTTTGTCACTTTGCTCAGATGAAACATCACTAGGTTGATGTGACATATAAAATATCATTACCATCCATAAAATTACCATACTCCATGCTAATTTTTTTTTATTTTGTATTTTCATATATCCTCCATATTATTTTATAATATTTTTATATACACTTTAATAAATATATGAAAATAAATCAACTAATGAAGTATATTAAACTATATTATTCTTGGTTTTTCCACAACCATTGGACAATACTCTAAACCAATTACTTTTTCCTCATCTCTTATAACTGAAGCTTTATCTGCTATAACTTTATCTAAATAAGCATTTTCTCCTATAACTGTTTCTTGCATTATAATGCAATTTTTAACTACAGCACCCTTCCCTATATAAACTCTTCTACCTATTATACTATTTTCAACTGTTCCTTCTATATAAGAACCATTTGCTATTATAGAGTTTTCAACATTACATTCTTCATTATATTGAGTTGGTGCTTCATCTTTAGATTTTGTATAAATAGTATTATTATCTAAAAATAATTCACTATATATTTCTGGTGTTAATAATTCCATACTAGCCTTGTAATATGATTTTAATGAATTTATACAACTTAAATAACCTTTAAATTCATATGCCGCTACTTTTAAACTATTAACATTTTTACTAATATGATTCTTTATCTTGCTATATAAGCCCTGTCTTATTGATTCATATATTATTTCAATGAACAAATCAGTTCTTAAAATATACATTTCTAAGCTTATGTTTGCATTATCTTCTCTTCCTATATTTTGCCCTATACTAGTTACTCTTCCTTCATTATTTAAATTAACTATGTCACATCCAATAAATTTTTGATATGCATCTTTAATATTTTTATAAACAATTGTTATATCATTGTCATTTTTTTTATGTTGCTCTATAACATCATTAAAATCAATATTACAAACCATATATGATGGAGCTATTAATACATATTCTTTCCTACTTTTTGTAAAGAAATCTAAGTTATCAGCAAAATTATGGACATCATCATAATAAGGATCTTTATCTCCAAAATTAAATACTCTTAAACCATCTTTTTTTCTATGCAAGTCCCAAGGTCTGCCATTAGTTAAATGATCTACTAATGAACGTGATCTATTTTTTGTAAATATACCTATAGATTCTATTCCTGCATTAGTCATATTAGATAATATAAAATCTATAACTCTATATCTCCCTGCTATTGGAACTGATGCTAAAGGTCTATTTTTTACTAGTTTACTCATTCTACTTTCATTTTCATCTAAATTTATTATACCTATACAATTTTTCATTTCTTATATATCCCCCTAAAAAATAATTGTCTTAACTATTTGAAACTATTTCTTTAGATGCTATAACTGCTATATTATCACCATTTCCAATTTCACAGTTACTCTCTATATTAACTTCACTACCAACAATAGCTTTAGTAATTGTCACATTATTTTCTATTCTGGTATTAGGCATTATTACTGAATTTTTTATTATTGTTCCTTGTCCAACATAAACTCCTTGAAATAATACAGAATTTTCTACTGTACCATGAACTATACAGCCTTCAACTATTAATGAATTTTTAATTTTTGCTTTACTTCCTATATATTGAGCTGGTCTTACTTTAGTAGTTGAATATATTCTCCATTCATCATCATATAAGCTTAATTCATTTTCATTTTTTAATAAATCCATATTAGCTTCCCAAAGACTTTCTATTGTACCAACATCCTTCCAATAACCTTTAAAAGGATATGCCACCATTCTTTTTCCATCATTCAACATTTTAGGGATGATATTTTTACCAAAATCATTGCTTGAATTTTCATCTAATTCATCTTTTTCTAAAAAGTTCTTTAACTCTTTCCAATTAAATATATAAATTCCCATTGATGCATTTGTGCTTTTTGGTTTTTCTGGTTTTTCTTCAAATTCATATATTGATAAATCATCATTAGTATTCATAATTCCAAATCTACTAGCTTCATGTAATGGTACATCTATTACTGCAATTGTTGCATCTGCTTCTTTTTGCTTGTGAAATTCTAACATCTTATCATAATCCATTTTATATATATGATCTCCTGATAATATAAGAACATATTCTGGATTATATCTATCTATAAATTCTATATTTTGATATATAGCATTAGCTGTTCCTTTATACCAATCTCCACCTTTTTCATTTTGATAAGGAGGTAAAATACTTACTCCTCCGTCTCTTCTATCTAAGTCCCAGGTATCCCCTATACCTATATGGCTATTTAATTCTAAAGGCTTATATTGTGTTAATACTCCAACAGTATAAATCCCGGAATTTGAACAGTTGCTTAACGGAAAATCTATTATTCTATATTTTCCTCCAAAAGGAACTGCAGGCTTTGCTAAATTTTTTGTTAATACACCTAGTCTAGAGCCTTGACCTCCAGCTAAAATCATCGCTACCATTTCTTTTTTTACCATAAAATATACTTCTCCCCTCAATTGTAATTCCCCTGACCAATTTTAAATCATAGTTTAAATAAATTAAGTTTTCTCATAATCTTCTTTACATAATTTGGTTGCCATTTTATTATATCATAAAATTTACCAAATTTGCATAATTTTAATTTAAATTCAATTAAAAAAAAAGAAATGTTTGAGAAAACGTTACTCAACACTTCTTTTTTTTATTTTATTCGGAAAGAAATTTTGTTACATAGGCTAATGATTGTTCTAATAATTCTTGGCCATTTTCTAAAGATTCTAACTTTCTTTCTAAATCATAAATTCTTTGATCAATCTTATATACTATTTCTTTAACATCATTTAAAATTTTAGAATCATAAGACACTTGATTTCCATCTAAATCAATATAAATTTTCTCTGGTGGATTACCACATTCTGTACATTTAGCATATAAACCTTCTTTTTCTGTATCTTTAAAAATTTTAAAGGTATCATTATTACAATTACAACAATTAGATAACATTGTAAAATTATAATAACTTACATCAAAATCACATTCACTAGAACATTCAGTGCATAAAATAGTTAATTTATCATCTTTATTTTTTATATAAAATTTATTTCCATTACATCTATCTTTTTCACATACTATTGTTCTAATCATTTAATAAACTCCTCTCTTTTTCATATATTTATTTATAATAAACTCATCCCTATATGGATTAATATGATAAATAAATATGAAAAATGCCTTATTAAAATATTAATTTTCTATCAATATTTTGCAAGCATATGGAATTAGATTCAAAAAAAGTCCTTGCTCTCCTATGAAATATTCGAAATTATTATTAATAATATCTTTATATTTTCCATTAGATATATCAATAGTTACTTTTTTATTTTCATTAGAAGAATTTATTAAAACAATACCTTCTTTTTTATTATAATCTCTTTTATATACTAAAACTTCTTTTGGTAAATCATAATTTATATTAATATTAAAATCTCCTTTAGTGAAGATTTCATTTTCTGTTCTTATATTAATTAAAGTTTTATATAATTTTAAAACTTCTATATTTTCTTTTCCCCAAGGAAAAGTCTTTCTATTATCTGGATCTTTGCTCCCTTTACTACCTGCTTCATCTCCATAGTAAACTAACGGAACTCCTGGTAATGTCATTTGCATACATATTGCTAATTTTAATAATTCCATTCTATTATTTAAGCGTGTTAATACTCTTTCAGTATCATGATTACCTAATAAATTCATGCAAGAAAAAAAATTTTCTTTAGGATAATTTTCTTTTAAATTCATAATTTTTTTTGCAAAGGTAACCGAGTCTATATATCCTTGAACAAAAGATAATATTATTTCTCTTAGAGGATAATTAGTTACAGAATCTAATTCTTTACCAAAAAAATATTTTCTAGGCTGAGAATAACTTATCTTATTTGAAGCATCTTCCCAAACTTCACCAATCAATACACTTTCATTATCAACTAATTTCATACGCTCTTTTATTAACATTATAAATTCATCTGGTAATTCATCAGCTACATCTAATCTCCAGCCACTTGCTCCTAATTTAATCCATTTTGCTATAATAGAATTTTCATTTTTTATAATAAAATCAATATAACTAGGTGTTAACTCTTCAACATTAGGTTGATTATCAAAACCCCACCAACATTCATATTTATCAGGATATTGAAAAAATCGATACCATTGAAAATATGGTGAACATCTAGATTCATATGCACCTAAACTCTCATAATTCCCATATTTATTAAAATATTTACTATCTGCTCCAGTATGACTAAATACACCATCTAATATTATTCGAATATTTAATTTTTTTGCCTCTTCACAAAGTAATTTAAATTCTTCATTGGTTCCAAACATTTCATCTATTAATTCATAATCAGCTATATCATATTTATGACAACTAACAGCCTTAAAGATAGGATTCATATAAATTATACTTACACCCAAATCTTTTAAATACTTTAATTTTTTTCTTACACCTTTTAAATTTCCTCCAAAAAAATCCCATCTAGATATATTTCCATTTGTATCTTTTATATACATAGGATCGTCATACCAATTTCCATATATAAAACTATTAGGCTTAGGATTTATTATCTTCCCATCTTCATTTCCATTAAAAAATCTATCAACAAAAATTTGATATATAATACCTTCTTTATACCACTTGGGAACATTAAAATCTTCATATACTGTTATTTGATATGCTTTAGGATTTTCATAATATATGCGTCCTATTCCACCTAATAAATCATCATTATTTCCATAAAATAAAACACTATTATTTTTCTCTATTCTAAAATAATATTTTATTAAACCAACTTGATTTTTAACTTCAATGATAGCTTTAAATAATTTAGAATTGCATTCATAGGAATTATCACAACATTTCATAGAAATATTTTCAGTTTTACCATCAAACCTTATCACTTCAACAAAAGCCTTACACTGGTCACCCTTTACTTCTAAAAATAAAATTACTTCTTGATTTATTGTAACTGCTCCAAAAGGTTTTCTATAATTACAGTGTTGAGAATTGTGAAAAACGTAACCTTTATCCATAGTATTACTCCCTTTCTAAAGAAGTCTATATAATATTAATATTACAAACTTAATATTAAAGTGCCTAAACTTTAGTAATATGTTTAGGCACTTAATTATAAAATTTATAATTATAAGTTTTTATATAAAACTGTTGATCCCCAAATTCCTGTAGCATATTCTAAAATAGTTCTATCTGAAGAAAATATTCCTGAATGGGCTATATTTATAGCACACATTTGTTGCCATTGATTTATATCTCTATAGTATTTATCTACTTTATTTTGAGCATTTAAATATGAATCAAAATCTTTTAATACAAAAAACTCATCATTATAAGTCAATAAATTTTCATATACACTTCTAAATCTATTTTTGTCATTATTATAAAATCCATTAATTAAATCATCAGTTACTCTTATTAATCTATTATCATTATTTCGAATATCCCATGCAGAATATCCTCCTTTTTGATAGTAGTTCAATACTTCTCTTTCTGTTAATCCAAATATTATTATATTTTCCTCTCCAACTTCATCTTTAATTTCTATATTAGCTCCGTCTAATGTTGCAATAGTAACTGCTCCATTCATCATAAACTTCATATTAGATGTACCTGATGCTTCTTTAGTTGTAGTTGATATTTGTTCACTCAAATCAGTTGCTGGTATTATTTTTTCAGCAAGAGATACTCTATAATTATCCAAAAATACTATTTTAATTTTATCATTAACTCTTTTATCATTATTAATTTTTTCTGCTACTGCATTTATAAGCTCTATAGTATTTTTAGCTAAATAATAAGCTGGTGCTGCTTTTCCTGCAAAGATAAATGTTCTTGGAACTATATCTAAATTTGGATTTTCTATTAACTGTCTATATAAGTCCATAATTCTTAAGCAATTTAATGTTTGTCTTTTATAGGCATGAATCCTTTTTATTTGAACATCAAATATAGAATTAGGATCAACAACTATTCCTTTAGTTTCATAAATTAATTTAGCTAATTTATTTTTATTCTTTAGCTTTATGTCATTTAATTTTTTTTGTATATTTGAATCGTAAGCATATTTATGGAACATTTCCATATCCATAGGATGTTTTATAAAACTATCTCCAATAGTTTCACATAACAAATTTTTCAAATCTGAATTACTTTTTAACAACCATCTTCTATGAGATATTCCATTGGTCTTATTATTAAATTTTGAAGGATAAAGATAATAAAAATCACTCATTTCTTGCTTTTTTAAAATTTCTGTGTGTAATTTTGCTACTCCATTAACACTATGACTACCTACTATTGCCAAATTAGCCATTCTAACATATCCATCAGCTATAATAGCCATTTTAGATATTTTATCCCACTGACCAATATATTTATTCCATAATTCATTACAATATCTTTTGTTCATTTCTTCAACAATCATATAAATTCTAGGTAGTAATGTCTTAAACATATCTATAGGCCATTTTTCTAAAGCTTCTGCTAATATTGTATGATTAGTATAAGATACTGTATTATTAGTTATTCTTTTAGCAGTTTCCCAAGATAGACCCTCTTCATCTAAAAGAATTCTCATTAATTCTGGAATAGCTAAAGTTGGATGAGTATCATTTATGTGAATAGCCACATGTTCATCAAATTCTTCTATCTTTCCACCATGTTTCTTAAAATGTCTAACAATACTTTGTAATCCAGCTGAAACAAAGAAATATTGTTGTTTTAGCCTTAACCTTCTTCCTTCATATACTGAATCATCTGGATATAAAACCTGCGAAATTGCTTCAACTGAATTCTTATATGCTAATGCTTTCAAAAATTCTCCTCTACTAAAAGATGAAAAATCAAATTCATTAGATACAGGTTCAGCACTCCATAATCTTAATGTGTTTATAACATTATTTTTATATCCTACAATTGGAGTATCATAAGGAACAGCTAATATTGGTTCATAGTTTACTTGAGTAAATATAATTCTTCCATTAGTCTCTTCAACTTTTACTTCTCCACCAAACTTAACCACTTCAGCTTTATCTAACTTTTTTATTTCCCATACATTGCCTTCCCTTAACCAATTATCTGGAGCTTCAACTTGTGTGCCATTAATTATTTTTTGCTCAAAAAAACCATATTTGTATCTAATACCACATCCATGACCTGGTATACTAAGAGATGCCATTGAATCTAAAAAACAAGCTGCTAATCTTCCAAGTCCACCATTTCCTAAACCTTGATCATGCTCTAAATTTTCTAATTCTTCTAAATCTATATTTAAGTCATTTAAAGCACCTCTACAGGTTTCTCTAATACCTAAATTTAATAAAGCATCCCCTAATAATCTTCCTACTAAAAATTCCATAGAAAAGTAATAAACTTGCTTTTCTTTAGACTTATCAGTCTTTCTTCTAGTATTAATCCAACTTTCAGCAACATAATCTCTAATTAAACTTCCTAAAGCTTCATACTTTTGAAAATTTGTTCCATTTACTAGCTCCATTCCATGAAGTTCTAAAAACTTCTTTTGATAATCTTTTTTAAAGGTACTTTTATCTACAGATATCATACAACATATCCTCCTAAAATATAAGTTGTTATGCCTATCCTAGTAACTCTTCATACAATTCCTTATATTCCTTTGCAGATTTTCCCCAGCTGTTATTTGAATTCATAGCTTGAGTTACAATCGAAGTCCATACATCTTTATTTTTATATGTTTCTAATGCATAATTAATTACATGCATTAAATCATTACTATTATAATTAGTAAAACTAAATCCATTACCTAATCCATTATATTGATTAAAAGGTAATATAGTGTCTTTTAATCCTCCTGTTTCTCTCACTATAGGAATTGCTCCATATCTTAATGCTATTAATTGCCCAAGTCCACATGGTTCAAATAGAGAAGGCATTAAAAACATATCAGAAGCTGCATAAATCTTATGAGCTAAAGAATTATCAAATCTTATATTAGCTACTACTTTATCTCTATACATATATTGAAGCCCTTTAAAATGTTCCTCATATTCCCTATCTCCAGTTCCTAATATAACTAGTTGCACATCATTTTGTAATAATTTATTAGCAATATTAACAATTAAATCACACCCTTTTTGATTTGTTAATCTTGAAATTAAACCAATCATAGGTGTATTAGTTTTTATAGGCAGACCTAATTCTTTTTGTAATGCTAATTTGTTTTCTAATTTATTTTCTATTGACTTTAATGAATAATTTTTATATATATAACTATCCTTTTCCGGATTATACTCTTTATAATCTATTCCATTAACTATTCCTATTAATGCATTAGACCTTTCTATAAGCAAACCTTCTAATTTTTCTCCATAATAAGGTGTTTGAATCTCTTTAGCATAAGTTTTACTTACAGTTGCTACTCTGTCTGAATAATTTATTGCTCCCTTCATAAAACTCATACAATCATAAAATTCTAAACTACCATTATTAATCGACTGATAGTCATATCCAAATAAATCTGGTAATATTTCTTTTTGGAAAACTCCTTGAAATAATAAATTGTGAATTGAAAAGACTGTTTTTATATTTTTATAAAAATCATCTTTAATATATTCCAATTTATGAAGAACAGGTATCATTCCTGTATGCCAATCATTACAATGTATAATATCTGGACACCAATTAATTTCTTTTAAAAAATTAAGTACTGCTCTATCAAAATATGCAAATCTTTCTCCATCATCATAATGTCCATATAATGTATCTCTATTAAAATAATATTGATTATCTATTAAATAATAAATTACATTTTCATATTCATATTCAAAAACACCACAATATTGATTTCTCCATCCTACAGATACCATAAACCATTTTATAAATTTAAGATTTTCTAATATCTCTTTTTTTATATTTTTATACTTTGGTATTACAACCCTAGCCTCTACTCCCATATCTTTAAGTGACTGTGGTAATGCTCCCATTACATCACCCAATCCTCCTGTTTTTATAAAAGGACTTGCCTCTGATGCCACAAATAATACTTTCATTTGAATTATATCCTCCTTATTTACTTTTATTCTTTCCTAATATCAACACCGCCATAGGTGGAACCTTAATAGTTAATTTATATGGTTGATTATGACATTTTTTTTTCTTAGCATATAATATTTCATCAATAATTTGATTTGATCCACCAAATTTAAAACTATCTGTATTAAATACTTGTTTATAAGACCATAAATATGGAACTCCTATATCAAAGTTATAATAAACAACTGGAGTAAAATTACATATAAAAATTAAAGTATCTTCTTCTTTTTTCCCCCGTCTAATAAATATTAAAATGCTTTGATCTTTATTATCAGCATCTATCCATTGAAAACCATTAAGATCATAATCAAGTTGCCATAATGCTTTATTCTCTATATAAAATGTATTCATTTCCTTAAAGAAATTATGCGTATTTCTATGCATATCGAATTCATCTATAAGCTTCCATTCCAACTCTTCATATTCTCTCCATTCAATAAATTGTGCAAATTCACTTCCCATAAACAATAATTTTTTCCCAGGATGCCCAAACATATAAGCTATATATAATCTCAATCCTGCAAACTTATTCCAATAATCTCCCCACATTTTATCTACTAATGATTTTTTACCATGAACTACTTCATCATGAGATATAGGTAAAATAAATTTTTCTGAATGATTATACATCATAGCAAATGTTAAATTATTATGATGATACTTTCTATGAACAGCATCTTTTTCTATATACTTTAACGTATCATTCATCCATCCCATATTCCACTTAAAATTAAAACCTAATCCACCATTATCTACTGACTTTGTTACATTAGGATATGATGTTGATTCTTCTGCAATAACTATAAAACCAGAATTTTCATTTTTTATTGCTAAATTTAATTCCTTAATAAATTGTATTCCTTGTAAATTTTCAGTTCCACCATATTTATTAGGAATCCATTCACCAGAATCACGTCCATAGTTTAAATAAATCATATTAGATACTGCATCTACTCTTAATCCATCTATATGAAATTCTTTTAACCAAAATAATGCATTAGAAATTAAAAAACTTTTTACCTCTGGTCTTCCTAAATCAAAATTGCAGGTTCCCCATCCTTTATTTTCAGCTTTCCATCCTTCTTCATATTCATAAGTATTACTTCCATCAAATTTATATAACCCATATTCATCTTTGCAAAAATGGCCTGGCACCCAATCTAAAATTACTCCTATATCATTTTTATGAAGTTCTTGTATTAAATTTTTTAAACTATTTAAATCTCCATATCTACTAGTTACAGAATAATAACCTGTTGACTGATATCCCCAAGAAGCATCTAAAGGATGTTCATTTAATGGCATAAACTCAACATGCGTATACCCTAATTTTTTAATATACTTTGGTAATTCTATACTTAATTCATCATAAGTCATAAATTTATCATCTTTAGTTTTCCATGATCCTAAATGTAATTCATATATATTCATTGGCAATTCGTAGATATTACCTTTTTTTCTTTTATTAATCCACTTTCTATCTTTCCACTTATATTTTTCAATATTTACCAATACAGAATCTGTTTTAGGCCTTAATTGTGATTTTAATGCGTATGGATCAAATTTAAAAACTAAATTATCATTCATACTTTTAACAGCATATTTATAAGTTTGTCCATCTTTTAATCCAGGAATAAATAAGCTCCAAATTCCAGTTTCACTTATTTTCTCCATTTTATATTCTTCTTTTAACTGCCAACTGGTAAATTCACCAACTACAATCACTTCTTTTGCTTTTGGTGCCCAAGTAGTAAATCTAACTCCTTTTTTTCTTTTTTCTGTAACAAAATGTGCTCCTAAAAATTCATAACATTGATAATGCTTTCCTTCGTGAAATAAATATATATCCAAATCAGAAATAGCTTGTTTTACTACTTTTTCACTAGAGGCTTTTACAGATTTATTTATGTCATTTGATTTATTATTTATATTCTTAATTTTAGACTTATTTACTTCATTATTTTTAACATTCTTATTAGAACTATCCTTTTTAACAAGTTCTTTTTTTTCTAATGTTTTAACCATAAAACTACCCCCATTTATTTCCAATGTACTTTATATATTTCTACATTAATCTTAAATTCCCTTTAATAAGTGTATATTTTTTACAAAATCCTATGCGAATTTTGTGTAAACGTTTGTTATTTTAGATAATTTTAAAGTAATAAAAATAAAATAGATTATACTAAAATTAAATTAATTACTTAAAATTATTTTTGTACAACCTATTTATTAATTCTATTTTCATCTATTCATTATTTTTTAAATTATTTATTTCATTTTCTACATGTTCTATAAGTTTGTTAATTTCATCTGTACTTTTATTAGTTAAAATTAAATTTCGCTTTTTTAATTTTAATTCAACTAACTCCTCTTCTAAATCTCTTAGTTTTAACATATTAATACACTCCCCAATCTCATATTTACACAATATTAACCTTATATACCTTAATAGTAAGCACTTTGTAAAACATTTACATTATTTATATTTTATATTATATACATTATTATATACTAAATTTAGTTATAGTCTCCACTAATTTTAATAATAATTTATTTAAATTCTTTTTTTATTTTCATATAAGCGTATAATGGAATTCCCATCATTATTAATAAAAATCCATACATCACCACTTCTTGTCCTGATGCAATTATAGCCCATACCGAGAAAATAAATCCAATTAAACCTCTAATTATTAATCCTATATAATTTTTTAAATTACTTTTTTGTTCACCTTTTAATAATAATATTATTTCACCAATAGCTGTTGAAGCATATATAGGTAAATAACTTAATGTAGCTAATATTACTATAAAATTATATGCATTAGATAAACCTTTAGTGAAATTTAATAAAAATATTATGTTTATAGCAATAGATCCTATAATTAAAGCAACATATGGTGTATCATATTTTGGATGTAATTTTGAAAACACTTTAGGAAATATTCCATCTTCACCAGCAGCATATGCAACTCTTGCAGTTGATAAAAGCCAACCAAATCCAGTTCCTAATATACTAATAGCTATAGCTATATTTAATATTGTTATATTCTTTAATCCTAATCCTTTTGATATTATATCTGATATAGGAGCAATACTTTTTGATAGATTACTAGATTGCATAGCTCCCATAGCTACTACACTAATAGCTATATATAATAAAGTACTTATTAACATACCTAAAATAGTACTTCTTTTTATATTTTTTTCTGGATTTTTAATTTCTCCTCCTGCTACAGTTGCTGTTTCTAAACCCATAAATGCCCATAAAGTAAGTGCTGCTGCTATTGGAACAGTATTAATTCCTTTTCCACTTGGAAATAATGGATTTAAATTAGCTATATTAAAATTCAAAAGTCCTATTACAATAAAAAATATAAATAATAAAATTTTAAATATTGTTATTATACAGTTTATTTTTCCTGCCAACTTTGTTCCTCTTATATTTATATATGTAGCTATCCACAATAAAGCAGAACAAAATAAAAAACCTATTATAGGCTTAGAAGTAAGTGTTGTTATAACTTCACCTAAATATGTTGTAACAACTATAAATATAGTAGCATTGCCTATCCAAGAACCATTCCAATATAACCATGCACTTGTAAATCCCATAAAATTTCCGTAAGCTAATCTTGTATACTCATATACTCCTCCAGTTTTCGGAATTTTGGATCCAAGATTTGCATAAGTTAGAGAAAGAACTAAAGCTCCTAATCCTGTTAATATCCAAGCAATTAATATACTTCCTGGACTTGCTACTTGTGCTAATGTTGCTGGCAACATAAATATACCTGATCCCATCATATTTCCTACTACTAATGAAGTAGCAGTAAATAATCCAATTTCTTTTTTTAATTTAGCTTTTTCCATATTTAATTATCCTCCTTTAAAATTATTTTTCTCTATAAAATAAAAAATAATCTAAAGTTTCTTATTTACTTAGTTAGTTAAATTATTAAATAAAAAAAAGAAGTTATGAACATAGTTCACAACTTCTTTTTGGTGGAGGTAAGGAGATTCGAACTCCTGACCCCCTGCGTGCAAGGCAGGTGCTCTCCCAACTGAGCTATACCCCCAAAATAATGGTGGACCTTCAGGGACTCGAACCCCGGACCTACCGGTTATGAGCCGGTTGCTCTAACCAACTGAGCTAAAGATCCATGACCTGGCAACCACCTACTCTCCCACACAGTCTCCCATGCAG
>NZ_WHJC01000056.1 GCF_009295725.1 Clostridium tarantellae | reverse complement strand
ATATTATATTAACAATAAAAATATTTAAATTACATAAAAATATAATAGGATTGTTACTGAAGAAGGCAATACCTAAATCGAAAAATAATGATTAACTTATATATCTAATTTTTTGATTTAGGTATTTTTTTGTAACATTTATTAATATTAAAAATTAAATTACAAATAAAATATTTTATCGTTAAAAAAAATTTATTGTTATCCATAAAAAGTACAATAAACCTATAAATAGTCTATATGGAAAATATTGAATATTAAAAAATTACATGATAAAATTATATTAACAACAAAAAATATTTAAATTACATAAAAGTATAATAGGATTGTTACTGAAGAAGGCAATACCTAAATCAAAAAAAGTAAGATTAAAATTAGTATCTATCTAGTTATTTGATTTAGGTATTTTTTATATTAAACATTAAAAAATTAAATTAGCAGTAGAAAAAATTAAAAAAATTAATTTAGGGGTGGTTTACATAATGAAAAAGAAATCAATTATAGCTTCAGCAGTTGCACTATCATTAATTGCTACTAATTTATCAGGGTTAAACGTTTTAGCTAAGGATACAAGAGACGATGTATTAGATTTTGCAAATGTATTAAATGTAACAGCAAATCCAGATAGTTTATTTGCTGAAACATATTCTACAAATAAATTTAATAATTTTTCAGATATGGGAGCATGGCACGGATATTACTTACCAGCAAAGGAGGCAACTAATTTATATGGAGGATTTGCTGGTCCAGTAATTATAGCAGAAGAATATCCAGTTAATATGTCTGATACTATAAGTAAAATAAATATAACTAATATAGATGATGGACAAACTTATGATTTGACCAAAGCTAAAAATGTAAAATTTGATTATTACCCAGGAAAATTAGTTCAAGTATATGAAATGGATGATTTCAATTTAACATTAGAGCTTATCTTTGGAACAAATAGAAGTGCTTTAATAGAAACTGAAATAGAAAATAAAACTAATAAGTCTTTAAATCTTAATTTAGAGTGGACTGGTAATATATTTAATGAATTAGCTGAGAAGAAAAGAGATGGTAGTATAAAGAGAACTCCATTAGATCAATCTTTAGAAGCAACTCAAAATGGTGTACAAGTTAACTTTGCGGGAACAAGAGGTACTTGGAACTACTTTACAACACCAGAGACTAAATTTACAGTTACTTATGAAGGTAATGTAGAAACTAAAGTTGATGGAAATAGCTATACAACAAAAATGAAAAAGCCTGTAAGTATAGATCCAAATGCTTCTTTTGAAACATATTCAACTCAAAGTTATACATTTACAACAGAAGAGTTAAATGAAGAAAAATCTAAAATAGAGGATTTAATAGGTGGTGCACCTAGACACTTTGAAGAAAATACTAAGCGTTGGCAAGATTATTTAGATAAAACATTCGAAGGAATGGATAATAAATTTGGTAAGGAATATAAAAATGCAGCAGTGAAATCAATAGAAACATTAACAACTAACTGGAGAAGTGCTGCAGGAGCTATTAAACATGATGGAGTTGTTCCATCAATGTCTTACAAATGGTTCGTAGGAATGTGGGCTTGGGATTCTTGGAAGCAAGCTGTTGCTACAGCTAGATTTAATGGAGATCTTGCTAAAGATAATATAAGAGCTTTATTTGATTATCAAATAACAGAAAATGATGATGTAAGACCTCAAGATGCAGGTACAATCATAGATGCTATATTCTTTAATCAAGATGGTTCTAGAAATGGTGATGGTGGAAACTGGAATGAGAGAAACTCTAAGCCAGCATTAGCTGCATGGTCTGTATGGAATGTTTATAAAGCAACAGGTGATGTAGATTTCTTAAAAGAAATGTATCCAAAATTAGTTAAATACCATGAATGGTGGTATACAAATAGAGATACTGATCAAAATGGTATAGCTGAATATGGTGGAATGGTTCATGATGCACATTATCAATATGATGAAAATGGTAATATTATAAAAGATGAAAATGGAAAACCTAAGTTTGATGAAGAAGCAGTAATAGAAGCAGCAGCTTGGGAAAGTGGTATGGATAATGCTACTAGGTTCGATAAAGAAGGTTCAGGACCAGAGGATATAGGAGTTCATGTATTTGAGAATACTGACAAATGTGGAAATGTTGTTGGATATTCAATAAACCAAGAATCTGTTGATTTAAATGCATACTTATATGCTGAAAAAGGATTCTTAAAATCAATGGCAGAAGTTTTAGGTAAGAAATCAGATGCTGAAAAATATGAAAAAGAAGCAAAATATGTACAAGATTATGTAAGTAATAAAATGTTTGATGAAGAAACAGGATTCTTTTATGATCTTCAAACAACTGAAGATGGAGAAGAGAAGAAATTATTAGTTAATAGAGGAAAAGGTACAGAAGGTTGGATTCCATTATGGGCTAAAATGGCTACTGAAGAAGAAGCAGAGGATGTAGTTGAAAATATGATGGACCCAGGTAAATTTAACACATTAGTTCCTTTCCCTACAGCTTCAAAGGATAATGAAAAATATAATCCAGATAAATATTGGAGAGGACCTGTTTGGTTAGACCAAGCTTTATATGGAGTAGAAGCTTTACAAAACTATGGATTTAAAGATGAAGCTGTAGAAATGGCTAAAAAATTATTTGATAATGCTGAAGGATTATTAGGAGATGGACCGATAAGAGAAAACTATAATCCTGAAACAGGAAAGGGATTACACACAACAAACTTTAGTTGGTCAGCATCAGCTTATTATTTAATGTATCAAAACACATTATGTGGTGATGCAACACCAAATAAAACAACTTCACAAGTAGGGTTACCTATACCAACAGAAGACGTTGAAGTTCCAAATGTGGTAAATAAAGAAGCATTACAAAATAAAATAAAAGAAGCAGAAGTATTAAAAGAAAAAGATTATACTGTGGAAAGCTTTAAAAATTTAACTGAGGAATTAGAAGATGCTAAAGAAGTAGTAGCTAAATCAGATGCAACACAATCAGAAGTTGATAAAGCTTTAGAAGAATTAACTAATGCTATAAATTCTTTAGTTAAACCTGAGGAAGTTGTAGTAAATAAAGAAGCATTGCAAAATAAAATAAAAGAAGCAGAAGCATTAAAAGAAAAAGATTATACTGTGGAAAGCTTCAAAAATTTAACTGAGGAATTAGAAGATGCTAAAGAAGTATTAATTAAATTAGATGCAACACAATCAGAAGTGAATAAAGCTTTAGAAGAATTAACTAATGCTATAAATGATTTAGTTAAAGTAGGTGGAAGTCTTCCTAATACAGGAGTTGCTGGTGGAATAACATCATTAATCATTGGTGGATTAGGATCAATTGGATTGGGTACAGTTTTATTAAAAAAGAAAAAAAGAAAATAATAAAAAGTATTAAAAATCACAATAATCAATAATGTTAATTATAAAGTTTAAGCTCCCTCAATTAATTAGAGGGAGCTATTTTTATGTATTAAATTTATAATGAAGTAATTATTTTTAAAAGATAAACTAAAATAATTATTTTCAATTAAATGTAATAAGTTGTAAATAAAGGAGTATTAGTTTATTATTAAATTAAAAGAGTTAAATTAAATAAAAGGAGAATAATATAGTGGGAATATATGGGGTGTTTGATATATTAGGTCCTGTAATGATAGGACCATCTAGTTCGCATACAGCAGGAGCAGCAAGACTTGGAAAAATTGCTAAATCTATATGTAATAATAAATTAAAAAGAGTTAATTTTAAACTACATGGTTCTTTTGCAAAAACATATAAAGGACATGGTACAGATAAAGCTTTAGTAGCAGGTGTATTAGATATGGAACCTTGTGATGTAAGGTTAAAAAATTCTATGAAAATTGCAAAAGAAGAAAATATTGAAATAAAATTTGAGGAAATAGATTTAGGTAATGTTCATCCTAATACAGTTAAATTTGAAATTATTGATATAAATAATAAAAAAACGGAAGTAGTTGGTTCATCTATTGGCGGAGGAAATGTAATAATAACAGAAGTCAACAAAAAAAAAGTTGAATTTTCAGGAGAATATCCTACTCTTATAATTTCACATAAGGATGTGCCTGGAGTAGTATCTAAAGTTACTGCAATAGTTTATGAATATAATATAAACATTGCATTTATGAAAGTATTTAGGACTGAAAAAGGAAAAGTGGCAGAAATGGTATTTGAAACTGATACTTCTTTAAATGAAGATATAATAAATAAAATCAAAAAAGTTCCATTAGTAGAAAAAGTTATAAATATAGAGCCAGTTAAGCTTTATATAGAAGATATTTGTTAAAAATGAAGATAACTTTTAAAAATAATTTTAACTATTTTATTAAAAAATCAATAATATTTGTAATAGTATTTACAAAATGTAAATATTGACAATATACTAAATAAAAGGTATTATTAACTTGTAATAACAACATTATATGTACTTTGTTATATAATACATTTAACATGAAAAATTAGTTTTATTTAATGAATAACATATTTTTTTTATATAACAGGTAATGACAACATTATAACTTGTTGAAAAATTAATGGGATGGTGAATATTATGGCTAATATTTTTGGTTTTAATAAAGAGCAATTACAAAAGTTAAAAGCAATATATACTGCAACAGAAATATATCAACAACCAAGGTTATGGCAAGAAACTTTTCAGATTGTTAAGAGTAATAAGGAAAAAATAAAGAATTATTTAAATAATAATTTAAATAAACATGGATTAAGAATAATTTTAACTGGAGCTGGAACTTCAGCATATGTAGGGGATACAATATATCTTCATTTAGCAAATATACTTAATAAAAGAGTTGAAGCTATTGCAACTACAGATTTTGTTTCTAATCCAAATCAATATATTGATGAAAATTGTCCTACAGTTTTAGTTTCATATGCTCGTTCAGGAAATAGTCCAGAAAGTGTTGCTACTTATGATTTATTTAATCAAAAGGTTAAAAATTTATCTCATATAGTTATAACATGTAACAAAGAAGGACAACTTGCTAAAAGAGCATCTGAAAATGAAAAAAATTTAGTTTTATTAATGCCAGATGAATCAAACGATAAGAGTTTTGCTATGACAAGTTCATTTACTTGTATGATGTTAGCAACATTACTTTTATTTGATATAGATAATTTAGATAATAATAAAAAAATAGTAGACGAGCTTTCTAAAAATGCTACTTTATTAGTAGAAGAAAGGTGGTCAGAAGCAAAAGTACTTGCTGATTATGGTGCAAGTAGATTAGTTTATTTAGGTTCAGGTGCTTTAAAAGGACTTTGTCATGAAATGGCTTTGAAAAATCTTGAACTAACATCAGGAAAACAAGTAACTGTTTGTGAATCAGTATTAGGTTTTAGACATGGTCCTAAATCAATAATTAATGATAATACTTTAATCGTAGTGTTATCATCAACAGATGATTATACAGAATTATATGATTATGACTTAATAAAAGAAGTTTATACAGATAAAGGTAATCAAAAAGTGGTAGTTTTAAGTTATGAAAATAGAGAAAATTTAAAAGAAATTTGTAATAGTTATATTACTTTAAATGGTTCAAAATTACCAGATGTTTATACAGCATTTAACTATATTATTATAGGTCAAATTACAGCATTTTTTAATGCATTAAGAATGAGTATATCTCCGGATAATCCAAGACCTGATGGAACTGTTAACAGGGTTGTACAAGGAGTTATAATTCATCCATTTAATTAAAAAACAAGTGAAAATAGTAAAATTTAAGAGGTGTAATTATGAGTAAAATAAAGTCAACTAGAGATATGTTAAAAAGAGCACAAGAAGGAAAATATGCTGTACCAGCATTTAATATACACAACTTAGAAACCTTACAGGTGGTTGTTGAAACTGCTAACGAATTAAGATCGCCAGTGATAATAGCAGGAACACCTTCAACAATTGATTATGCTGGAGCTGATTATATAGTAGCTATGGCTGAAGTAGCAGCTGAAAGATATGATATACCAATAGCTGTTCATTTAGATCATTTTGAAGATGTAAGCTTAATAAAAAATTATATATTAACAGGATTTACATCAGCAATGATAGATGCATCTCATTATTCATTTGAAGATAATATAGAAATTGTTAGTGAAGTTGTAGAATTTGCTCATAAATATGATGTTACAGTTGAAGCAGAACTTGGACGACTAGTTGGTGTAGAAGATGATTTAGAAGTTGATGAAAGTTCTGGAGCTTTTACAGATCCAGAGGCAGCTGTTAAATTTGTTAAGAAGACTAATATAGATTCTTTAGCCATTGCTATAGGAACTGCTCATGGTTTATATAAAGGAACACCAAATTTAGATTTTGAAAGATTAGTTGAAATAAAAAATAAAGTTGATGTTCCATTAGTATTACATGGTGCATCAGATGTTCCTGATGATTTAGTAAAAAAGGCTATATCTTTAGGAATATGTAAGGTTAATATAGCAACAGATTTAAAAATACCTTTTTCTGATGCTGTAAAAAAACATTTTATTGAAAATCCAAAAGCTAATGACCCAAGAAAATATATGACTCCAGGAAAGGAAGCAATGAAAGCTATTGTTGCACATAAAATACTTCTTTGTGGAAGTAATGGAAAAGCTTAATTCTGAAATTAGAAAATATTAAAACTTTAAATTTGGGAGTTGGTAAGTATAAATATACTCCAAAGTAGTAGATGATTATACTTATCAACTTTTTTATTTTAATTTAGATAGATATATTTGAGATGAACGAAAGTTTAATATTTAAATAAGGATTTATAAAATTTAAATAGATTTTAATAAATTCTTATATTTAGTAACCCTTATGAAAAATATTTAAAAATAAAATTTAAAAATATATTTAACAAGGGAGGATTTAAGTATTATGTTACATCCAATTAAAGAAATAGTAAAAAATCAAAAAGCAGGAATTCCAGTTGGAATATACTCAGTCTGTTCATCTAATAATTATGTTATAGAAGCAGCTTTGGAAAGAGCATTAAGGAACAATGATTATTTACTTATAGAATCAACAGCTAATCAAGTAAATCAATTCGGTGGATATACAGGAATGAGACCATTAGATTTTAAAGAATTTGTTTATGAAATAGCTGATAAAGTAGGATTTCCAAGAGAAAAAGTTATACTTGGAGGAGATCATTTAGGTCCTTTAGTTTGGAAAGGTTTAGATGAAAAAACAGCTATGAAATATTCTAAAGATTTAATAAGAGAGTATGTTTTAGCTGGATTTACTAAAATTCATATAGATACAAGTATGCATATTGGAGATGATTTAAATTCAGGTAAATTTGGAGATTCATTAATAGCAGAAAGAGCTGCTATACTTTGTGAAGTTGCTGAAGCTGCTTTTTCTGATCTTAAAGAAAATGAAATTAATGTATTACATCCAGTATATATAGTTGGTAGTGAAGTACCTATTCCAGGTGGAAGTCAAGATGAAGAAGAAGAAATTTCAGTTACTAAATCCGAAAATTTAAAAAATACTATAGATACATTTAAAGAAGCATTTAAAAGATATGGTTTAGATAAGTGTTTTAATGAAAATGTAATTGCAGTAGTTGTTCAGCCGGGAGTTGAGTTTGGAAGTGATACAATTTGGGCATATAATAGAGATAAAGCTAAAGAGTTAGTTAATACTCTAAATGATTATGAAAATTTAATATTTGAAGCTCATTCAACAGATTATCAAACACCTATAGCTTTAAAAGAATTAGTTGAAGATGGATTTGCAATATTAAAAGTAGGACCAGCATTAACATTTGCATTAAGAGAAGGTTTATTTGCATTAAGTTGCATAGAAGAAGATTTATTTACTAATGATGAAAATGTAGAAATATCTAAATTTAGAGATATTTTAGATTTTTCAATGGTTAAAGAGCCAGAAAATTGGAAAAATCATTATAAAGGTTCTGGTAAAGAAGTTAAATTTGAAAGAAAATATAGTTTTTCTGATAGAGCTAGATATTATCTTCCAAATGCACATGTAGATTATGCATTGCATAAAATGATATGCAACTTAAATAGTGTTTCAATTCCACTTCCTTTAATAAGTCAATATATGCCTACTCAATATAAACGTGTAAGAATGGGATTAATAAAAAAAGATGCTGAAAGTCTTTTAAAAGATAAAGTTAATGAGTATATTGAAGATTATATGTTTGCTACTAAACCTAGTTTGAAAATTAAAAAAAAAGCATAGAAAAATAAGGATATATGAGAACTTCTCATATATCCTTATTTTGTTTTTCCAATTAAATATTAAATAAAAAATTCTATATATGAAGAAAATAAATACAATACAAATAATTAATAACTTTATAAAAAATGAATTTTGTTAAGAAATGGAAGGATGATAAGTATGAATAAAAAAAAAGTAATGTCAATTATTTTAGCCAGTAGTATAATATCAGCAACTATTATAGGGAGAAATATAACAGTTAAGGCAACAACACCCATTAAAAGTAAAGAAGTTCATAATAATAAATCTGAAAAAGATGTTAAAACAATGAGAAGACTTATAATTACTTATTTAGATCGATTAGAAAATTATTTAAACAATAAAGATTATAAATATATAGATGAATTATTTAAAAGAATAGAATTTAGTATGTCAAAATATAAACAGGTAGCTAATATTGACGAAGAAATGCAAAAAAAATTTGATTTGTTAAAACCAAGATATGAAAAAACGGCTGAGGATATAAAAACTGCAAAAAATTTAAAAGCTAGAATAAAAAGTTTATTAGGTACAGCAAGAGAAAGCTTAACATATGAAGTTTATGATAATATTCCAGAGCTTGTGAATTTCATTGAAGAAGCAATGAATGAATTAAAACAATATGAAGAAGTTCCCAAATATAATATTGCTCAATTAAATGACATAAAGACTGCTTTTAAAAATAAAGATAAATTAGCAGAAGAAGTTAAAAAATCAATAAGTAAACCAGAAAAAAGACAAGAAGAATTAAAACAACAAACTGAAAATAAGGATATAAAAAAAATAGAAGAAAATATAAAGAATAATGAGATTAATAAAAAAAATAATGAGATTAATAAAAAAAATAATGAAGATTATAGAAAAAATGAAAAGTTACAAAAAAAAGATGAAAAAAATAGAACATTTCCTTTAGAGGTAAAAGAAATTAAAGCAGAAACTAATACTTTAATTAATAATTTAAACAATGAAGTAAAAACTAATAAAGATAAAGTGAAAATAAATAATACTTTAAATTCAGTTGAAAATAAAATTGAAGAATTAAAAAAATATAAAAAAGTAGAAACAATAG
The DNA here is from genome assembly GCF_009295725.1 of Clostridium tarantellae. GTDB lineage: Bacteria > Bacillota > Clostridia > Clostridiales > Clostridiaceae > Sarcina > Sarcina tarantellae. The sequence continues at coordinate 5,835 of NZ_WHJC01000056.1, read as the reverse complement.
AAAGTACTTTCAATGAAATAAAAAATGATATAAAAAGTGGTAAAGAAATAGATTCAGCTAAATTAATGGAATTAAAAGAACAATTAGATAAATCTATTAGTGATGAAAATAATGAAAATTTAGAAGAACAGATTAATAAAGATATAGAATCTGAAGCAAAAGATTTATTAAATAATAATAATTTAGAAGCTTCTAATAAAGATTTATTAGAAAAAGAATCTAATAAATCTTTAGCTGTAAAAGTGGGAGTGGGTATTGGAACTATGCTATTAGGGGTAAGTGCTTTTTTTATAAATAAAAAAGTAAGAAGAAAAAAACATTAAATTAGAAATTGAATAAAACGAATTTTTAATTTATAAAAAACAAAAATATACGCAATAATAAGGTTGACCTAAGAGAAATACTTTGATAATATGTTATAGGAGTGATAAATTTTAGGAGATTTTCTTGAATTTTACGAATTATACTCCACAAAACAAAACCGAATAAACGGTGAGAATTGTATTAATAAAAGAACGGATTTTGTTCTTTTTATAAGGAGGAAGTTATATGTCAGCATTTATCGTATTAGGAGCTCAATGGGGTGACGAAGGAAAGGGTAAAATGACAGACTACTTAGCAGAAGAGGCTGATGTAGTTGTTAGATTCCAAGGAGGAAACAACGCAGGCCATACAGTTGAAGTTGAAGATAAACAATACAAGCTACACTTAATACCATCAGGAATATTACATGATGATAAATTAAATGTAATAGGTAATGGAGTAGTTGTAGATCCAAAAGCTTTATTTACTGAAATTGATTATTTAATAAATTTAGGAATAAAAGTAACTCCAGAAAAATTAGTAGTTAGTGATAGAGCTAACGTTATAATGCCTTATCATAGAGAATTAGATGCTTTAAAAGAAAAAGCAAGAGGTAAAAATGATATAGGAACAACAGGAAAAGGTATAGGTCCATGTTATACTGATAAAGTTGAAAGATGTGGAATAAGAGTTTGTGACCTTTTACATAAAGAAGTATTTGAAGAAAAATTAAGAATTAATATAGAGATGAAAAATGATTACATTAAATTATTAGGTGGAGAACCTTTAATTTTTGATAAAATATTTAATGAATATTTAGCTTATGCTGAAAGATTAAGACCATTTGTAAAAGATACATCAGTTGTAGTGTATGATAAAATAAAAGAAGATAAGAGAGTATTATTTGAAGGTGCTCAAGGAATGCTTCTTGATATAGATTATGGAACTTATCCATATGTAACATCATCAAATACAACTTCAGGTGGGGTTTCAAATGGAGTAGGTATAGGACCAACAATGATAACTAATGCTGTTGGTATAGCTAAGTCTTATACAACAAGAGTTGGTAAAGGACCATTTCCAACAGAACTTGAGGATGCTACTGGAGACTGGATAAGAGAAAAAGGTCATGAGTATGGAACTACTACTGGTAGATCAAGAAGATGTGGATGGTTAGATTTAGTTATATTAAAAACTTCAGTAAGAGTTTGTGGTTTAACTTCATTAGTTGTAACTAAGATAGATACATTAGCTGGATTAAATAAATTAAAAGTTTGTGTGGGATATGAGTTAAATGGAAAAGTTATAGATTACTTCCCAGCAAGTTTAGAAGATTTAGCTAAATGTAAACCAGTATATGAAGAGTTTGAAGGTTGGGAAGATGAAGTAGCTAATGCAAGAAGCTATGAAGAATTACCAGATAATGCTAAAAAATACTTAAAAAAAATAGAAGAGTTTACAGGGACTAAAGTTTCTATAGTTGGAGTAGGTCCAAAGAGAGATCAAAGTATAAGAGTTACTGCTGAACTATAATTATATGAAAGAGATTAATTTAGAATATCTAGATTGGTCTCTTTTTTATCTTAATATTTATTTTAAAAATTTATTTTATGGAATGAATAACTATGAATATTATGTAAATGTTTAGTATAATAAATGAGATTGTATTAATAAAATTATGATAAGTTTAATATGTAATTTATTTTAATAATAATTAAAATTTTAAAAGGAGTGAGAGTAATTATGGGATATATAATGGATTTAAGAAAAGAACTTCCAAATTCAAATAGACCTTTAATAATGTGTTCTGCTGGAGTTATTATAGTGAATAAGCAAGGGAAAATTTTATTACAAAAAAGAACAGATAATTTAAAATGGGGTTTACCTGGTGGAAGTTTAGAACTAGGAGAAAGTTTTGAAGAAGCTGCTATAAGAGAAGTTTTTGAAGAAGTAAATTTGAATGTTAAAAACTTAGAATTATTTAACGTTTATTCAGGAAAAGAATGTCATAATATATATCCTAATGGTGATGAAATTTATAATGCTTCAGCTATTTTTGTAACAGGAAGTTATGATGGAATATTAAAATTAGATAAAGAAGAAAGTAAGGATGCAATATTTTTTTTAAAAGAAGATATTCCATCTATTGAAAAAATTAATCCACCAGACAGAGTTGTTATAAAAGATATAATAAATAAATTAAACATAAATAAATATGTTAAATAGTATATTTTAATTCAGAGTAAAGTACTTGTATTTACAATTTTAAGAATGTATAATAAATTTATAATTTATTGGATAAAATTAATTTTATTTAGAAAGGAGATTTAATTATGATAAATAAAGAAATGACTATTGGAGAAATTTTAAAAGTTAAGCCAAATGCAGCTGAAATATTAATGAGTTTTGGAATGGGTTGTGTAGGATGTCCTTCAGCACAAGCAGAAACTATAGAAGAGGCTGCAATAGTACATGGAATAAATTTAGAAGCCTTAATAGAAGCTTTGAATAAATAAATATTTATGACCTATGGCAATTTCCATAGGTTATTTTTTATACATATATATTATTATTTTTTAAAACTCTGCTTTAAACTAAATTTTAATGGCAGAGTTTTAGTTATATGTATAAAAATATTAATTTGGAAAAATTTTTGAAAAAATGCTTGATAAATAATAATTATTATTATATAATAATAATTGTAAACAAAGACAGATTAATAAATAAGTTAATAAATAAGTTAATAAATAAATTAAAAGTAGTAAAATTTAGGAGGAATATAAAATGAAAAAATTTGTTTGTACAGTTTGTGGATATGTTCATACAGGAGATGTTGCACCAGAGGTTTGTCCAGTATGTGGAGTGAGTGCTGATAAATTCATTGAGCAATCAGGAGAATTAGCTTGGGCAGATGAGCATGTAGTAGGAGTTGCTAAAGATGTAGATGCAAAAATTATAGAAGGATTACAAGCTAATTTTATGGGAGAGTGTACAGAAGTAGGAATGTATTTAGCTATGTCAAGACAAGCTGATAGAGAAGGATATCCAGAAGTTGCAGAAGCATATAAGAGAATAGCATTTGAAGAAGCAGAACATGCTGCTAAGTTTGCTGAAATGTTAGGAGAAGTTGTAGCAGCAGATACTAAAGCTAATTTACAAGCTAGAGTTGATGCTGAGCATGGAGCTTGTCAAGGTAAAAAAGATTTAGCTACATTAGCTAAACAATTAAATTTAGATGCAATTCATGATACAGTTCATGAGATGTGCAAAGATGAAGCTAGACATGGAAGAGCTTTTGCAGGATTATTAAATAGATATTTTAAATAATAAATAAAAAACTCGTCATTAGACGAGTTTTTCAGTTTGTTTTTAAACCTCCTGTTTAAAAATAGAGGTTTTTCTATTATTGATTGTGGATAAAACTTTATTTAGAACAAGATAAAGCAGCTATATATGCTGAACTCCAAGCCCATTGTAAATTGAAACCACCACAATCTCCATCAACGTCTAAAATTTCACCACAAAAATATAGATCTTTAACAAGATTAGATTCTAAGGTCTTTTCATTTACTTCTTTAGTATTAATACCTCCAGCTGTAACTTGAGCAGCTTGAAATCCATTAGTACCTGTGCATTTGAACTCCCAATGTTTCATAAGAAATATTAATTGCTTTTTTTCCTTCCAAGTTAATTCGTAACATGGTTTATGAATATCATATATACCAGCTTCTTTTAAAATAGTAGGTATAAGTTTTTTATGTATTATTCCTATTAATGAATCAACTACTTTTCTATAAGAAAAAATAGCAAAATGACCTTCAAGAAAAGTAGATAATTCTTTTAAAGATTTATTTGGCATCATATCTAAAATAATATTAACATTTTTTCCTTTAGAATAAGCGTAAGAAGCTGTTCTAGATAACTGTAATATAGGAGGACCTGATATACCATAATCAGTAAATAAAATTTCACCAAACTCTTTTTTGTAAGAGTTACCATTACAAGTTATTTCAGCATAACCATCAAATTTAATACCTGATAATGCTTTAAGATTTTTATAATCTAATTTTAATTGAACAATACCAGGAATTGTATCTATTATAGTGTGACCAAATAATTTGGCTAAATTATATCCAGATCCATCTGATCCAGTTTTAGTAGCAGACTTTCCTCCACAAGCTAAAATAAGTTTTTTACAAGTTATAGGCTCTATAGATTCATTAGTAGCATATATTTTAAACTTTTCTTTTTTCTTATTAATATTATTTGCTTTAAAAGAATTGTAAACAGGAATTTGCCTATCTTCTAAAGCTAATCTAAAGATATCCACAATCGAAGAGGCTTGAAGTGATTGAGGATAATTTTTTCCTTTATCTAATTCTATAAAAGGTAATCCCAAATTTAGAAAAAATGATTTAGTATCTTCAAAAGAAAAATAATTTAATGTATATGAAAAGAAATTTTTATTATCACTATGGAAATTTTCAAAAGGAAACTTTATATTAGAGTTTGTAATATTACATCTTCCATTTCCAGTGGTCAATATTTTTTTTCCTACTCTATCAGTTCCCTCAACAATAGCTACATCTATGCCAAAATCTTTAGCAGTTATAGCAGCCATAAGTCCTGATGCTCCGCCACCAATAATTATTAATTCATGATATCTCATAAATGATTCTCCTTTATTTAAACATTATTATTAATAAATTTTAACATAACTTTTAAATTTATAATTATAAATTATTATTTTATATTTTTAATAAATTTAAAATAATAATTTAAAACACAGTTGAAAGTTATTTACTAAATAGTTAATATAGTTCAATAACATTTTAATAAAATTAAGTTAAATTAAAATTAATGGGTTTTATGAAAAAATTATTATAAAAATTTAAAATGTAATAATAAAATACATAAAATAAAAAAATGAGAAAAAGGCAGAAAAACAATTGAAATACAATGAAATATTAAGATAATTTAGTACAAAAAATAATAAAATAGTAAAATAACAATAAAAAAATAAAAAAAAGTTTTAAAAAGGTGTTGACACTTTTAATGTTTTTCTGTATTATAGTCTATGTCAGGTCGCTAAAGTGACGGACAAGAAAAAAATTAAGTTAAAAGTCAATAATGTGGTTTAGATTATTATAGATTATATGGCCCCTTGGTCAAGCGGTCAAGACACCACCCTTTCACGGTGGTAACAGGGGTTCGATTCCCCTAGGGGTCACCATTTTATGGTCGCATAGCTCAGCTGGGAGAGCATCTGCCTTACAAGCAGAGGGTCACAGGTTCGATCCCTGTTGTGACCACCATTTAATCTGGCTCAGTAGCTCAGTTGGTTAGAGTGCCGGCCTGTCACGCCGGAGGTCGAGGGTTCGAGCCCCTTCTGAGTCGCCACATTTTGGCCCCTTGGTCAAGCGGTCAAGACACCACCCTTTCACGGTGGTAACAGGGGTTCGATTCCCCTAGGGGTCACCATTTTATGGTCGCATAGCTCAGCTGGGAGAGCATCTGCCTTACAAGCAGAGG
>NZ_WHJC01000055.1 GCF_009295725.1 Clostridium tarantellae | reverse complement strand
GATCAGCACCTACTATTACAGGCTTTTCATTACTTCTTACGGTTACTTTTCTTTTGGTAAGGGTTTCATTATTGTCTAAATCCTTTACTGAGTAAACTAATTCATAAGTACCAATTGTATTATTATCTACAGTACCTGTAATTTTTACTTTATTAGAAATATCTCCATCCTCTTTATCTAAAGCAACTACTGATAATTTAGAATCAAAAACTTCTCCAACTAAAATTGTAGTATCTTCTACTCCAGTAAATTTAGGTTTAGTATTTGTTCTTACAGTTATACCCCTTTCAAGAGTAGTTGTATTTCCATCACTATCTGTTACTGAATAAGTTAATTTATAATCACCTACTATATTATTATTTACACTGCCTGTAACTAAAATTTTACTATTTAAATCTTTATCTTCAAAGTCTGTAGCTATTATACCCTCTAAAGGATTAAAGATATCTCCTATTTTTATAGTCTTATTATCATTACCACTAATTACAGGTTTTTCATTGCTTCTTACTATTACTCTTCTTGTGACAATGGTTTCATTATTATCACTATCTCTTACTGAATATATTAAATCATAAGTACCTACTTTAGTTTTATCTACTGCACCTTTTAATTTTATGGCATTAGTTAAATCTAAATCTTCTTTATCACTAGCTACAATTCCTTCTAAAGGTTTAAACTCATCATTAACCTTAATAGTTACATTACTTACCCCATTTATAACTGGTTTTTCATTACTTCTAACAATTACATTCCTTGTAGATGTTACTTCTCTTCCCATACTATCTATTGCAGTATATGTTAAAGAATAATTTCCAGCAACATTAGTATCTACTGTTCCTATAATAGTTGGCACTAATTTTTTATCATAATCATCAGTTACAGTTATACCATCTAATGGATTAAAAGCATCTCCTACTTTTAATGTAATATTATTTATACCTGATATTATTGGTACTTCATTATAAATAGACTTTAATCCATTGGCTGTTATTTGAAAATATACATTATCAATATTATCTCTATTGCCTACTCCATCTAAATAATTTTCTCTTTTATCTATTATATCTCCTGTAATTTTTAACCTACCTGGTTCTGCATGTTCTAACTTTATAATATCACCGTATTCATATTTAAAATTTTCTAATTGATTTAATTTTGAAGATGTTCCTAAATCATTACCATTTAAAGTGATTTTTACTTTTTCCCTATAATTTTTATCTAATAAATGAAAAGTAAAGTATCTTCTATTATGAAAATATACATGTATTGGTGAATTTCTTACATCTTTAATTTTTAATTTTTTTTCTAATTCCTCAAATTCTATTTTAAATTTTTCATAATTTCCTAAACCTAAAACTTTTATTTTATTTTTTTCTAATTCTGGTTTAACTATTACATTTACTTTTCGTTCAAGAGTAGTTGTATTTCCATCACTATCTGTTACTGAATAAGTTAATTTATAATCTCCTACTGTATTATTATCTACACTACCTGTAACTAAAATTTTATTAGTTAAATCATTATCCTCTAAATCCGTTGCTGTTATTCCTAAATTTTCATTAAAGGTATCATAAGCTTTTATTGTAATATGATCAGCACCTACTATTACAGGCTTTTCATTACTTCTTACGGTTACTTTTCTTTTGGTAAGGGTTTCATTATTGTCTAAATCCTTTACTGAGTAAACTAATTCATAAGTACCAATTGTATTATTATCCACAGTACCTGTAATTTTTACTTTATTAGAAATATCTCCATCCTCTTTATCTGAAGCAACTACTGATAATTTAGAATTAAAAGCTTCTCCCACTAAAATTGTAGCATCTTCTACTCCAGTAAATTTAGGTTTAGTATTTGTTCTTACAGTTATAATCCTTTCAGCAGTAGTTGCATTTCCATCACTATCTGTTACTGAATAAGTTAATTTATAATCACCTACCGTATTATTATTTACACTTCCTATAACTGAAATTTTACTATTTAAATCTTTATCTTCAAAGTCCGTAGCTATTATACCCTCTAAAGGATTGAAAGCATCTCCTATTTTTATAGTCTTATTGTCATTACCACTAAGTACAGGTTTTTCATTAGTTCTAACAATTATCTTCCTTATAGAACTTGTTTCTCTTCCTACACTATCCCGTGCAGTATATGTGAGAGAATAATTTCCAGCAATATTAGTATTTACATCTCCTGTAATAGTTGGAACTAAATTATTATCATAATAGTCAGATACAGATACACCCTCTAAAGGATCAAAAAATTCTCCTACTTTTAATGTAATATTGTCTATACCAGATATTACTGGATTTTCATTGTAAATAGCTTTTAAACCACTTGGAGTAATTTCAAACTTAGTATTATTTAAATCATTTAAAGATAATCCATTAGCATAATTTTCTTTACTATTTATAACAGCACCCTTTATTTTTATATTTCCATTTATACTTTTAGGAGAGGTATGCCAAAGTTCTATAATATCTCCATATTGAAAGTTAAAATTATTTAAAATATCTAATTTACTTGTAGAAGAAAAATCCATTCCATTAATAGTTATTGATAATTTTTCTTTATTTCCTCTATCTTTTATTTTTATTTTAAAAAATTCTCTAAATCCACCATGAAAATAAGAGTTAGGGGTAAATCTAGATAAGGTTATCCTTTTAGTATTAACATTAAACCCAATATCTAAAAATTTTCTATAATCATATCCTTCAACAATTATGGTGTTGTCTTCTAATGGCAGTACTTCCCGTACAATAACTTTACGTCTTCTAATAGAAGTTTTTCCACAAGAATCTTTAACAGTATAAATTAAATTGTAAGTATTAGGGGTATTAATATCAATAGTTCCCGTTACAGTAGGAACTAAATTCTTATCAAAATCATCTTCTATAGTTATTCCCTCTAAACTATTAAAGTTTTCTCCTACTTTTAATATGGTATCTTTAATTCCTTTTATAATAGGTGAACCGTTATATATAGCTTTTAATCCATTTTCCGTTAATTGAAAATATGTATTTGTAAGGTTATCTTCATTTTGAATTCCATCAGTATAGTTTTCTTTCTCATTTATTATTTTTCCATGAATTTTTAAATTACTAGGCTCTTTATGATAAATATATATAAAATCATCATAATCATACTTAAAATTTTGTAATATATTTAATTTTTTAGTTATTCCTAAATCATCTCCATTTAATGAAATATTTAATTTTTCATTTAGAGATTTATCAAATATTTTTATTCCAAAATATTTCAAATTATTAAAACCAGAATGAATAACTTCATTTTTCTTATCATTAACTTGAAATTGTTTTGAAAAATTATCAAATGTAATATTAAACTTTTCTTTATTAGAAAGCCCTTCAACTTTTATTTTATAATTTTTTATTTGTGACTTATCAATTACTTTTACTTCTCTTAACATTTCTGTTTCTTTTTTACTAGAATCATAAGCTTTATAAGTTAAAGTGTAAGTACCTAATCTATTTGTATTTACATCTCCAATAACAGTTAAATTGCTAGTAACATCTCCATCAAAATCATCTATAGCACTTACATTCTCCATTTTATTGAAATTACTACCTTTTAATATGGTTACATTATCTATTCCTAATATTTGTGGAGGTTCATTTCTAATTTCTTTTAATCCTTTTGGAGTAATTTCAAAAGCTAAGTCTTCAAGTTCTTTAATATTTTTTATATGTAACATACCCTTAGAATAATCTGCTGAAGCATTTAAAACCCGTCCTAATATACTTTGTCTTTTTGGTGATAAACACCAAATTTTTATTATATCTCCATATTCATATTTAAAATTATGCAATGAATCTAAGGTTTTAGATTTACCTGTTTCATTATTGTATATAATTAAATTTAATTTTTCTCTTCTATTTTTATCTAATATTGATATTTTAAAATATGGAAAATGCATTAAATATCGTTTTAAATAATAATCATCTCTTCTATTAATAACTTTTATTTGTTTTGTAATTTCATCAAAAGTTATACTAAAAGCATCACTAGAATGTGAAAGCTTCCTCATATATTTTGAATCTTGTAAAAATTCACTTCTAACATCTATAACATTAGAACTTAAAGTTTCATTACCCGTATAGGGGTTGTGTACAGCTCTTAATCCATCTTTAGTTATTTGAAAATTATAGAAATCAGATGTATTAGGCATCATATACGGATAATCCTGTGGTAGTCCTAAAATTTCCCCATATATAGCTATAGTTCGATTAGTATTTCCCCATAAACTTAAAATGTCTCCATAATTATATTGAAAGTTATTTATTTCATTTTCCTTTCCCCATCCTGTTAAATCATCTCCTATAAACATTATTTCTTTTTTTACTCTCCAATTTGTATCTAATACTTTAAGTATAAAATATGGTCTTTTCATTGTTAAAGTAGAAAAATATGTGCTTTTAATATCCAATACTTTTAATTTTTTATTTTGCTCATCAAATCCAATTTTAAAAATACCTCCATCCAAACTGGTGAATCTTTCTGATGCCTGACTTGGAGATCCTATTAAATCATTTACTTGTATTATATTATTTTCTAAAGGATTAATTTGTTGTTTATTTTCACTTAAAACAATTTTATTTAATTCTAAATTTTTAATTTTTGCAAAAGTTAAAGTGTTAAAACATGATAAAAATAATGTAGAACTTACAACTAAAGCTATTATTTTTTTACTTTTCATATAAGTTAACTCCTTAATATAAAAATAAAATAACCTTTCTCTTAATAGTACTAGTATTATTAACCTGTTGTTTATTATTAAGAATTTCCACTCCAAATATGTTATAATATGTATTTAAGCTTTTACAAAATATTTATTACTTATATATCAAAATATAACTTAACTTAATATAATAAAGTAAATTAAAAAATAAAAGAAAGGAGCTTACTAATGGGTGGTTTTAAGAGAATTTTTGTTGATTGTAAAACTGAAGGATATTCACATACTAAAACAATTTGTGAAAATAAATCAAAATGGATGGCTAAATTAAATAATAATAGAACATTATCGGCATTGTCAATTCCTGGAACACATGATACTATGTCTATTAGTTATGGAGGTGATTCAGCTCAAAATCAATCAAAAGACTTAAAAACTCAATTAATTTCAGGTATACGTTTTTTAGATATTAGACTAGCTGCTTATCCTAATTCTGAAGATTTTCTATATGCCCATCATGAGTTTATATATTTATATTCAAATTTTAATGAAATCTTAAATATAGTTACTGATTTTTTAAAAAATAATGAAAGTGAAACTCTATTAATGAGAATAAGACAGGAATATACTAAAGAACCTTCTAATATTTTTGTTGCTTTAATAAAAAAATTTTTAAATAATCCTAAATACTCTAATTATTTATATAAAAATATATGGAATAACAATCCTACTTTAGGAGAATTAAGAGGAAAAATTATAATTCTTCAAGATTTTTCTGGATTAGTAAAAGGACTAGATTACAGTTATTTTAATATACAAGATGATTATTATTTATTAACCAATTGGGATTTATACAGCAAATGGGAAAAAGTAAAAGCTCACCTTTTAAAAGCTAATGAAAGTTTTTCAAAAAGAGAAAATAAAAGCTTCATAAACTATCTTAGTGGAAGTGGAGGATGTTTTCCTTACTTTGTAGCTAGTGGCCATAGTAGTTCATCTCCCAATTCTCCTCGTCTTTCTACAGGTTTAACTGAACCAGGTTTTACTGGTTATTATCCTGATTTTCCAAGAGTTAATTGGTTCTTAGGTGTTTTTGCCACAATTGCCTTTGAAGGTACTAATAATTTAACTAAAGATTATATAGATAAAAATAACCCTGCTTACGTAGGAATAGTAGTAGCAGATTTTCCAGGACAAGGGCTGATAAATAGTATTATTAATGTAAATAATAGAGTTTAAATACTAGGGGCTGTCACACTAAATAATTAGTGTGAAGCTCCTTTTTTCTTTTAAAAAATATTAGCCGAAATGACTAATTTTTTTCATAAAATTAGAGAAATATCAGGAGAGTCAATATTTATTGACGGTACTAAGATAGAAGCTTATGCAAATAAATATAAAAATGATTTATTTGTATGCCAAAATGGTAAAAAATTAAAAATGGAAGGTATAAAGCTTAAGAAATCTAAAACAGGATATGTAAGTTAAAAGACAATTTATATATGCCAGGATTGTAGTGAATATACATATAAAAGTAAATGTATTAAAGCTAATAACTCTAAAATACCCTTAGAAGAAAGAACTAAAAAAACTGCATAATCTGATTTTTTAAAACATCTTTTCAGTAGACTTATTTAAGTGCGTCTATTTTTAGATATATTTTAACTACATTTGAAATATATTAAATTTTTTTAAAAAGTATAGAAAATGAGCTATCGCTAGCGGATTTTTTTATCTCCTAATGCGACAGTCCCTTTCTTATACTATAATATGACAACATCTATTATTAAAGTTTACTATATATCTATTAAGAAAATATTTAAATATCAGAACATATTTTTATATTTATTCATAAAATATATATAGTATTTTTGAGGTGAATTATTTTGATAGAGGATTCTATAAAAAATATAATAAAAAATTATTCTTCTTTCTTTCATAATAAAAAAAATGTATTAGGAGTTGCTTTAGGGTATAAACATATTAAAAATATTAATACCAATATTCCAAGCCTTCATGTTTTTGTAAAAAAGAAAATTCCAATTAATAAGCTTTTTAAAGATGAATTAATTCCCGAAAACTTTTTAGGAATAAAAACAGATGTTATTGAATGTGGAGAAATAAATATATTTAATAACCATACTAAATCTGTAAATAATAAATATATTCTAAAACCTCAATTCTTAATTTCAAAAGTTCGACCTTTACAAGCAGGTTTTAGTATAGGACCTTTATTTCATAGACACTCTGGTACTCTTGGTTGCATTGTTTTTGATAATAAAAGAAATAAACCCCATATATTAGGAAATAATCATGTGCTTACTTATTTTAATAAAATGCCTAAAGGTACTCCTATTCTTCAACCTTCATTAAAAGATTCTAATGCAACTCTTTTTAATACAGTGGCAACATTAACTAAATTTGTTTCTTTAAATTTTAAAAAATCTGAATATGATAAAAGAAGTAAAAATGAAGTTGATTGTGCTATAGCTAAACTAAATCCAGGTATAAAATATACTAAAAATATTTATAAAATTGGTCCAGTTCTTAATTATACAGATGCAAAATTAGAAACTTATGTACAGAAATCTGGTAGAACCACTGGATATACTATAGGAACAATAGATTCTATTAATGCCTCCTTTTCTATTGGTAAAGATAGTTTTGCCGCTTATTTTGAAAATTTAATAATAACATCTAAAATGTGTGAGGCAGGAGATTCTGGAGCTATGGTTATGGATTTTTCCAATAGAGCTTTAGGAATAATTTTAGGTTCTTCTGAACAAAAATCTTTTGTTATTCCAATTAAACCTATATTGAAGTTACTTGATATTCATTTTTAGCTATTTCAAATTTTCTATTTTGTTCATTATTAAATAAAAAATTAAAATTTTCAAAACTTATTTCAATATATATTAAAACACCTAATACTAAGTAAATATAAACTTAATATTAGGTGTTTTTTAAACTGATAATCTATTATTATATTTTAGTTTTATTTAACATAATCTCCATACATAGGAGTAAACTTTCCAAAAGCTCCAGCAACCTCCATTATTTCACCTGTTAAATAGGATGAATCCTCTGTTGCAAAAAATAAAACTGCATTTGCTATATCCTCTGGTTTACCTGGACGATTCATAGGTACATGTTTTAAAAATGTTTGTATAAATTCTTCACTCATATTTTCAAGAGCAGCCTTTGTTGCTATAAAGCCTGGTAGCACCGCATTACATCTTATATTATATTTAGCACATTGAACTGCTATATTTTGTGTTAATGAATTTATAGCTGCTTTTGATGTACAATAAGCTATTCCTGATAAATCTGGAACTGCTGAACCTATAGTTGAAATATTTATTATACTTCCACCACCAGTTTTCATCATAGATTTAATAGCTGTTTGACTTGTTAAGAAAACACTTTGTAAGTTATTTATTACTTCATAAAAATAATGTTCAGCATTAGTATCTATTATAGTCTTATCTAATTTAACATCGTGTCCACCATAATTATTTACTAATATATCTATTTTTCCTTCATTTTCTATAACTTCTTCCACCATAGCCGTATAGGTTTGAGCTTCTCTAGCATTAAAATATACAAATTTAGCTCTTCCACCATTTTCTTCAATAGATTTTATAACCTCCTTAGCTAATTCTTCACTTCTTGCTCCTATATAAACTAATGCTCCATTTTCTGCTAATTTTTCTGCACTAGCAAGTCCTATACCTTTTGTTGCTGCAGTTACTAATGCCACTTTATTTTTCAACTTCATCTTTAATCACCCTTTACCTTTCTTATGCCATATGTGTAAACATTTTTCCTAATTCTTCTATTATTTCATCTCTATCTTGAGTGCTTATTCTTTTTTCATGATTTTTTCTATTTCTTTCACCTACAAGATAAGATAATTTAACTCCTAATTGATCTAATCCTTCCTTAGCCACATCTTCTGGATACATAGCAGCTGCTACTGTATCCTCATCTGCTGGTTTATTTTTAAGCCATGTTGGAGTAATTGTTGATCCTGCTACCATTAATAAAACATCTACATTAGTATTTTTACACTCATAAGCAACACCTTCTGTTAAAGCCATCATATAAGCTTTTTGAGCTGCATATTCAGCACAGAAAGGTAGTGATGTCCAACCAGATAAAGAACCTATAGTTACAAAAGCACCTCTATCTCTTTCTTTAAATACTCCTAAGAAATGATGTAATAATTTTGAGAAAGTTCTAATATTAACTCTATACATTTGCTCATATTTAGCATAATCCACTTTATTATATTGTCCCATAGAATGTAGACAAGCTACGTAATTTATAAGACCCATATCTAAATCTTTAGTAGCTTCAATTATTTTTTCAGCTGCATCATATTCTGATAAATCCTGTGGTAATACTTTAATTTCTCTTCCTGTTTCTTCATTTATTTCTTGTGCTAAAACCTTTAAAGCATCCTCTCTTCTTCCAACTAAAATTATATTCATGCCACGTCTAGCTAATTCAAAAGCATCAGCCTTTCCAATGCCTTCTGTTGCTCCTAAAACAATTGCCCATTCACCATATTTTTCTCTAAAATTCATAATAAAGCCTCCTAATATATTTTTATTTTAATTTCATAATTTATAAATTAAATTTGTGTATTTACCTCTGTATTTTGTATTTCTGAAATCTTATTTTTATTTGCAAGATTAATTGCTATTAAAAATGTTCCAAAGGTTATTACTAATAATGCTATGAAAATAATCCAAGTTATTTTATAAGCCCCAGTGGTATCATATATAAATCCAGATAAAGTAGGGCCTACAGCTCCCCCAAATTGGAAAAACATTATAACAATACCAAGAATAGCTCCATATTCTTTTTTACCAAATAATTCACTTGTTAAATAAGAAGGTCCCATAGCTGCTATAGCTATAAATCCACCAAATATTACAGCAAATAAAATTGCAAATAAAGTTGTTTTACCAAGTATTAAACAAGCTATTGATAAAATCATAAATACTCCAATAATAGTCATACCTTTTTTTAATCCTGCCTTTTCAAGCAACATTCCAATTAAAACATTACTAAGAATACCCATTACAGAAACAATAGATGTAATGGTAGAGGCAAATATAGCACTATGTCCTATACTTTCCATATAACTTGGTATATGCATTTGAACTCCAGCAAATACCACTCCTAGTAGAATTATTGCAACTATATAAACCCAAAAAACTGTAGATTTTTTTGCTTCTGCAAGAGTATATCCTGAAATATCAGTTACTTTTTTATTACTTTTTTCTAAATTACACTGATTTTCAGATTTTCCATAAGGAAGTTCACCAACATCTGATGGCTTTCCTTTTATAACAAATAAAGAAACTGTAGTAGTAATAATAAACATTATAAAACCTAATAAGAAATAACATTTTTCATATCCTATTTTAGGCATTAAGTTTGATATTACCATTATTGTGAAAAAAGCTCCTAAATTTCCACCAGAAAAAGCTATTCCAGTAGCTACTCCTTTTTTTTCAGAAGGAAACCAATTGGTAATTACATAGGATACAGGTATTTGAGTTATTCCTGTAGCAAAAACCCCTAAAATAGCAGATAATATATAAAATTGCCAAAGCTCTTTAGCTAATCCAAAGGCAGCAAAGCAAATAGCAACTATCCCACCACAAATAGCCATTATATATTTAACATCAAATTTTCTTATGAGCTTTCCCATTATTGGTGACATTATAGCAGTTGCAATGGCTACAATAGTAAATACTAATGAAAACTCCGTTGCTGAAAATCCTAAAGCGGTGGTTACTGGTTTTAAAAATATTGAATGTGATAAAAAGATTATTGCAAAGGGCATTGCCATTATAAAAAATGAACCTATAGCAATACGCCAACCATAAAATGGTTTTTTATTTCCCAAAATATTTACCCCCTATTTATTTAATTTTTCATTTAAATATTACATTATCTATTTTAGCTAGACTATTTTGTCAGTTCAAAGGTACTATTGTGGCAAAACTGTGGTAAAATAAGGTATATATTTTAAAAAGAGGTGATTAAATGCAAAAAAGTATATACATTGCAGATGATGAAATAAATATATTAAACCTTATAAAATCCTTTCTTATAAAAGATGGATTTGAAGTAAAAACCTTTAATAATGGAAAAGATTTATTAGAGGAATTTTATTTAAATCCTTGTGATTTAGTAATTTTAGATGTGATGATGCCAGGTATAAATGGACTTTCTGTGTGCTCACTTCTTAGAACTATTAGTTCAGTTCCAATAATAATTTTATCTGCTAAAGATAGTGATTTAGACAAGGTTACTGGAATAAACATTGGCTGTGATGACTATTTAACAAAACCTTTTTCCCCTATTGAATTATTAGCGAGAATTAAGTGTATTTTTAGAAGAATTGAATTAGATAAAGCTGATATACCAACTAAAAATATTATTCACTTTTCTGATATTATTATAAATAAGGCTCAAGTTAGTGCAAAAATAAATGATTTAGACATTAATTTAACTAAAAATGAATTTTCATTAATGATTTATTTAATTGAAAATAAAAATAGAGCTATAAGTAGGGATGAATTACTAAGAAAAGTATGGGATTTTAGAGGAGTTGAAATTGATAGTAGAGCCACAGATGATACTGTTAAAAGACTTAGAAAAAAATTATTAGAATATAATTCTAAAATTTATATAAAAACCATACGGGGTTTTGGTTTTAGAATATTTAAGGATAATAGTGATGATAAATAATAATAAACCTACTTCCATAAAAAATAAATTTTTAAAGCCTTTAGTACTTTATACATTAATCTTTTTATTTTTCTTACTATTAATATTAAATTCAATTTTAAAATATTTTTTTTCATTTACTCATAGTGAAATTACTGCATCAGTTTTATTTAAAATAAATATACTTTTTATTTTATTAATAGGAATATTTTTATTAGGTTTTATTTTTATTACTATAAAATTATGTAATGCTTTATCAAAGGATATATTAATTTTATTAAAAGATACAAAAAATTTAGTAACTAGTACTTACAGCATTGATGATTTAAAATCTTTTAATTACAAAGAAATTGAAGAATTAAATATAAATATACTTATACTAGCAAAAAAATTATATTATTATCATAAATCTCAAAAAGCAGAAATTGCCAATGCTTCTCACCAATTAAGAACACCCCTTATGTCTATACAAGGTTATGCAGAAGCAATTAAATATAATGTATTTGAGGATATAAATGAACCTATAGATATAATAATTGAAGAAAGTCTACGTCTTAGTAATCTTATAAAAGGTATATTAAAACTTTCTCAAATGGATTCAAAAAATATAGAAATTAATCTTAAAAATATTAATTTATATAAAACCTTAAATAGAATAGCAAATAGTGTTAGAGGACTAGCTTTTAAAAATAACAAAACTATATACGTAAAGGGAGATAAAAATTTAAATATATTAACAGATGAAAAGCTACTTGGTGAAGCTGTTATTAATCTTATTTCAAATGCTCTTACATATGCAAAGGAAAAAATTACTTTAACCATTGAAAAGAATGATTGTAATGTAATAATTCATATAAAAGATGATGGCGCAGGAATAAAAGAAGAAGATTTAGACCATTTATTTGTCAGATACTATAAAGGAGATAAAGGAAATTTTGGCTTAGGTCTTTCCATAGCACAAAGTGCTATAAATTATTTAAATGGTGAAATAACTGCCTATAATAAAGATGACGGAGCTTGCTTTGATATAATTTTAAATTTAGACAAGAATACACAAATAGAAAACCAAATTTTTAAATAATAGTATAAAATAATCAATGCAAAAAAAGGAAAAGTAATTAAATCAATTACTTTTCCTTTTTAACATTATAATATATATATTATTTTTTATTAGATCTTTTCATAAAGAAATATACTGGTACACCTAATATTAATCCACCAAGTCCCATTAATATTTTATCCATTGAAGATTGTAATAAAAGCCATGTGCTTACTAATACCGCTATTATTGGAATAACTGGACCAAATGGAATTTTAAATGAACTTTTTAAATCAGGTCTTTTCTTTCTTAAAACTAGTACTGCTAAGCATGTTGGCACATACTGTGCAAATCTTGAAACAACACTTATAGCTGCAAGCTTTGTAAAACTTCCTGATAAAGCTATTGGAATTGCTAAAGCTACTGTTATTATTATAGCTACATAAGGTGTTCCTCTTTTACTTTGTTTTGCAATAACCTTTGGTAATAAATTATCCTCAGCTAAGGCTACTCCACTTCTTGGTGTTATAAAAGATGCTGCAATATTTATTCCACCTATAGATATTAAAGTCCCTACTGTAACCAAAATTCCTCCTATAGATCCTAAAAATACGCTAGCTGCATCTGCCACTGGAGTTACAGCATTAGCAAGGTTATTTCCTAGAACTCCAATACATACTCCCTGTATTAATAAATCAATTAATGATACAATTATCATCACTGTTATAATTGCTTTTGGAATGTTTTTTTCTGGCTTTTCCATATCTTCAGCTGCCACAGCTATAGATTCAAAACCTGTAAATGCATAAAATATTAAAAGTGCTGCTGCTCCAAAGTTACCTGATATATATTCACCCTTTGGAAATAAAGGAGTGAAATTTCCACCTTTTATAAAAAATATTCCTACTGAAATAAATATTATTAAAGGAATTAACTTTCCTAAGGTAGTTATGTTATTTAAAGCCTTTGAAAGATTAACACCTAATATATTTATAATTCCAAGACCTACTAATATGGATACAATAATTATATTTTTAACTGTTGGGTCTGAAACTTGTGGAAATACTTTTTCTAAGGCCGTTACAAAAGCTACTGACATGGCAGCCCAAGCAATAATACTTATAATCCACTTCATAAAGCCAACTTCAAAACCTATAAAATCACCAAAAGCCTCCTTAGCATATACATAAGGCCCACCATTTTTACTGAACATTCCACCTACTTCAGCAAAACATAAAGCTATACTTATAACTAAAAGCATATCAAAAACTATTACACCTAAACTTGCTACACCCATTAAAGATGCTGCTCTATTAGGCAATAAAAATATACCTGAGCCAATTATAGAATTTATTCCTAGAAGTACTATACTTAAGAAACCTAATTTATTTTTATCTTTCATAAAAACTAAAATCCTTCCTACCTAATTATTTTTATTATTTTCACTTTCTTCTACTAATCTTTTAAAGATTTTTAGCATATTTTCATGATTTTTAGCCATCATCTCTGGATGCCATTGGACTCCCATTACAAAATGGTCTCCCTCTTTCTCTATAGCTTCTATAACGCCATCCTTTGATATTGCTGAAATCTTAAAACCAGGTGCCACATCTTTAATTGATAAATGATGAAAGCTATTTACTAAAGCAAAATCTCCAAGTATTTCCTTTAACTTGCTTTCTTTTTCCACTAATACTGTATGAGTTGCTTCACTAGGTAGCATTTGTTGATTGTGTTTTATATATGCTTCTTCTATGAAAGATATATCTTGATATAAACTTCCTCCATTAAAAATATTTACTATTTGGTGCCCTCTACAAATCCCTAGTATAGGCTTCTTCATTTCCATAGCCACCTTCATTAATAAAAAATCAAAGGTATCTCGCTTTGGTAATATTTCTCCATGTTTTAAACTAGGTTCTTCACCATATAATAATGGATTAGGATCATGTCCACCAGATAATATAAGAGCATCAACAGATTGTAATTGTGCTCTAACCACATCTTCATCACAGACTACAGGTATTATGAAAGGAGCTCCACCAGCTAATATCACTGCTTCAGCATAATCATAATTTACATAAGCTCTTTCATAACCTGGAAAATTTCCCCCATTGTCTACAATAATGCTTCCTGAAATTCCAATAATGGATTTTTTCTTTGTCATTTGTATCTACACTTATAAAATATACATAAATATACTCTTTAAATAAAGTATATTGGCATAATTAATTTGTTCAACTAGGTTCGTTACTCCTAATCAGTTCTTCTTTGAACTTCTTATGCTTTCACATAAGCACAGACTATATCATCATCCAATTAAACTTGGATGCTCCCCATTTCCTCTCACTTGAAAGTACTCTCTTTCGAGATAGTCGTTGAAGGTTCTTCTATTTGAAGCTTCCCTGCTGATTATCCATTACTTTGGCACTTAGGATTTAACCTTATGCTATCTAACTAATTTTTTCTAGTTTCCTAACCTTGGCACTTAGGCTTGTTTCATCCTTATGCTGTGGTTTAGTTAGCTTTAGGAACTCCCAGCAATTAAAGGAGTTTTGGATGAATTATTTATTCATCACTCTATGCTCTTTTTGAACATAGGGAGCTGTATAAAAATATATAAGTATTTTATATATTTTTTTAAATGACCTTAGTTGCTCCTTACATCTTAAATATAAATTAGCATAAACAAACTACTCCTTTTCAAAATTAAAGTAAAATTAATTTATACTCACACTAAATTAATTTTACATCTCATTCCTCTAGGATATAAGAAATTTAGGTTTAAGCTTAATTTTATCCTAATATATAT
>NZ_WHJC01000054.1 GCF_009295725.1 Clostridium tarantellae | reverse complement strand
CTGATATATAATAAATTATTTTTTTTTGTATAACTTTACTTTTTTTATTTTAATAATATAATAATAAATAGATAATCTTTATTATTTAGTAATAAATATCACGTTAAAGGACGGTGCTTTTAATGCAACACTTAGAAATTAAAAATGATATATATTGGGTCGGTGCTTTAGATCCTAACCTAAGAGTTTTTGACATAATAATGTATACACCTTATGGAACAACATATAATTCTTATGTAGTAAAAGGAAATAAAAAGATTGCTGTTTTTGAAACAGTAAAAGCTCATTTTTTTGATGAATATATAAAAAAATTAGAAAGTTTAGGAATTGATCCAAGAAATATAGATTATATAGTTGTTGATCATACAGAACCTGATCATGCTGGTTCTGTAGAAAATCTTATTAAGCTTGCACCTAAAGCTAAAGTAGTTGGATCAATACAAGCTATTAATTTCCTAAAAGATATCGTTAATGATGATTTTGAATATATTATTGTAGAAGATGGGGATACTTTAAATTTAGGTAATAAAACTTTACAATTTATTTCTGCTCCTTTTTTACATTGGCCTGATTCAATGTACACATATATTCCTGAGGATAGCACATTAATAACTTGTGACTCTTTTGGTAGTCATTATTGCTCTGATAAAATTTTTAATGACTTAATATCTAATGAAAATGATTATATGGATGCTTTAAAATATTATTTTGATTGTATATTTGGACCATATACTTCTTATATGTTAAAAGCTATTGAAAAAATAGAAAATTTAAATATAGACTTAGTTTGTCCTGGTCATGGTCCTGTACTTAGAGATAATCCTTGGAAAATCATAAATATTTACAAACAATGGAGCACTCCAGTAATTCCCAAAATAACTGGAGATAAAAAAGTTACCATCTGTTATGTTTCCGCTTATGGTTATACTGCTGAACTTGCTAATAAAATTGCAGAAGGAATAAAATCAAAACATAATGTGGAAGTAAAAATGTATGATGTAATACATCATAATTTAGATGAAATACTAAAGGATATTTCTGAATCTGATGGTATATTATTTGGTTCTCCTACTATTGTTGGTGAACTATTAGTTCCTATTAGAAATGTATTAACTAATCTTAACCCAATAGTTCATGGTGGAAAATATGCTGCTGCTTTTGGTTCTTATGGATGGAGTGGTGAAGCTGTTCCTAGAATAGAATCTAGATTATTAGAACTTAGAATGAAGCTATATGGTCCTGGTTTAAAAATAAGATTTAAACCTTCTAAAAAAGAATTAGAAGATGCACTTAATTTTGGATCTGAATTTTCTGACGTAATGTTTGGAGTAAAAAACATTAATTATAATCCAAATGGAAATTCATATATTAAAGATGATACAATTGTTACTGATGGTAAAAAAAGATATTGGAAATGTCTTGTTTGTGGAGAAATATTTGAAAGCGATACAGTTCCTGAATTCTGTGAAGTATGTGGGGCTAGTAGTGATCAATTTATAGAGGTTCAAATGGAAAAATTTGAATCTATAAATACAAATGATACATTTGTTGTAATTGGAAATGGAGCTGCAGGATTTTATGCTGCTAAGACTATAAGAGAAATAAACAATACTTGCACTATTAAAATAATGTCTAATGAAGATGTTTCTTCATATTCTAGACCTCAACTTTCAGATATATTAATTGAAGATATTAATGATTCAAGCTTTTATTTACAAAGTAAAGAATGGTATAAAGAAAATAATATAAATGAAATATTAAATTCTAATGTAGTATTTATTGATAAATGTTCTAAGTTCATTCTTTTAGAAGACGGCGAAAAAATTTCTTATGATAAACTTATTTTAGCTAATGGTAGCCATAATTTCTTACCTCCAATTAAAATTAAATCATTAACTGGAGATAATATTATAGAGTCAATAACTATAAATAACTATAAAAACATATATGGTTTAAATACAATAAAAACTTTAAAAGATGCATTAATACTTAAAGAACAAATAAAAACAGCTAAAAAAGCTGTAGTTATTGGCGCAGGTCCTTTAGGCTTAGAGGCGGCTTGGGAAATGCATAATGCTGGTTTAGAAGTAACAGTAGTTGAATTCTTATCAAATCCAATGCAAAATCAACTAGATCTTGAAGGTGCTTCTATATTTAAAGAAAAAATTAAAAATTGCGGTTTAGAATTTTTAATGGAAGAACAATGCACTGAAATTTTAACAGAAAACAACAAAATAGTAGGAATTGAATTAAAAAGTGGGAAAAAACTAAATTGTGATATTCTTTTAGTCTCTACTGGCATAAGAAGCAATATTAGTTTAGCTCAATCTATAGGTATTCAATGTAATAAAGGTATTATTGTAAATGAAAATATGGAAACAAGCGAAAAAGATATTTATGCTTGTGGTGATGTAGCTGAATTTAATAATATAGTTTATGGTAATTGGCCTGCTGCTATAGAAATGGGAAAATCAGCTGGTGCTAATGCTAATGGTGTAAAAAAAGCTTTTAGTCATTTTACTTCTTCAATAATATTGCAAGCTCTTAATACTGAAGTATGCTCTATTGGATTAATAAACTTTAATGATAAAATTTATGAGCAAATTTCATCTAAAAATTTAAATAATAATAAATATACTAAACTATTCTTTAAAGATAATATATTGGTAGGAGCTATAATTTTAGGCGATATTAGTAAGGCTGGAGAAATTATTCTATCTGTAGAAAATAGAGATTCAAAAGCATTAGCTTTATCTAAGAATATTTTATAATAATAAAAACTATGAGAAGTTATTTTTATAATTTCTCATAGTTTTTAAATTTATTTAATTAATCCAAATTTGAATAATACATTACCTACAACTTTATCATAATCTATAAATCCTACTGCTCTACTATCTCCACTATGCTCTCTATTATCTCCTAAAACATACATATGACCTTTTGGAACTATAGATTTAGATATATTAGATGTAACACTATCTTTAGGTATATAATCTTCCCTTATAATTTCATCATTTACATAAACTTTATTATCTTTAACTTCTATAGTATCTCCTTCTAAAGCAACTATTCTTTTAACCCAAAATTCTTTATTATTTTTATCCATTAATAATATTACAATATCTCCTCTATCAAAATTATTAGAATATTGAGATATTTTTTCTACAATCAATTTATCTTTATCATTTAATGTAGGCTGCATAGATATTCCTTTTACAGTTACAACATCTACTATAACTAACTTAGTAAAAATAACAGCAAAAATAATAATTACAAATAAATAATCTTTTAATTTTTTTCTCATACTTCTTCTCCTTTTCTCTTAATAATATATTACCATCTTTTTAATTTCTATTCCATAAATTAAACACCTTAGTCTAGGGTTGTGACTAAGGTGTTCTGAATATTATTAGGATAAGGGTGTTTAAAGTTTTTCACTATAAAACACAGATTATGTAAGTATTTAGTAATAACTTAATACTAAATCTACTTATAGTATAATATATTTTTAAATTTATTTAAAGTATTTTTTATATTTTTAGTATCATTTGTAATATATTCAATTTTTTTCTATATCTAAATATATATAAAAATAAGACTTATAGTTTATTTTATTAATATATCATAAGTCTTATTTTTATGTTCTTATAAATTTTCTTTATATTTTTCTAATGCCTTAGCTAATTGATCTGGACAAGAAGTTCCTTTAGATCTACAATCAATTCCTTTTAATCTTGAAATTGTTTCATCTATATCCATTCCTTCAACTAATTGTGCTAAACCTAATAAGTTTCCTGGACATCCATTAACAAAAGTAACATTAGTTACTTTATTATTTATCACATCAAAATTAATTTCTTTTGCACATACTCCAGAAGTCTTATAGTTCATATTTAAGTCCCCCTTAACTATTTATTATTTAAGTAATGCTATTACCTCTATCTCTACTTTAACATCTTTAGGTAATCTAGCGACTTCAACAGCACTTCTTGCTGGTGGATTTTCTGTAAAATATTTCGCATACACTTCATTCATTTTTGCAAAATCATTCATATCTCCTAAAAAAACAGTTGTTTTAAAAACTTTATCTAAGCTTGTTCCTGCTGCTTCTAAAATAGCTTTTACATTTTCAAGAGATTGTTTTGTTTGCTCTTCTATTGTTTCTGGTATTTCTCCATTTTCTGGATTTAAAGGTATTTGTCCTGATGTATATAATAAATCTCCTACTTTTATTCCTTGTGAATATGGTCCTATTGCTCCTGGAGCTTTTGTTGTGCTTATAACTTCTTTTATCATTATTGTTTCTCCTTTAATTTATAAACTTAATATAAGATAAACTAACTATTCCTAATATTTTCAATTTAAAACAGGCAAGTATTAAATAAAATAATTAAATTTCTTAATTAATACTTGCCAAGTATTCATTGAAATATCTACAATTGTTTATCCTTATATTAATATTAATATAGCATTTAAATAATTTCAACTAAAAATTAATATGCTTTTATTATAAATAAAAAACTAAATTTTTATTTATCATTCTTTGTGTTATCTTCTTTAGAAGCTACATCTTCAGGTATTGTTGTAACATGAATTTTAGTATTTTCATCATTAGTTTTAGTTTCTTTATTTTTACTTAAAGGAGCTGCTATTATTCCTGCTAATACAAGAATTGATAATAATGCCGTTGCAATTTCTTCATAATTATTTGGTAATACATTCAATCCAAACCCTTGTAAAGCTAATGGGATAAACGCAATTACTGATACCCATAATCCATAATTTCTTAACTTTGACCAATCAAATTTCATAGTAATCGCTTCCTTTCATTAAAATATAATTTAATATAGTATATTCTTTAAATTGCTCATAGGTTATACTCTATTAAAATATATTTTTTTACTTTTATTCCTAAATACAATAGCATATACTATTATATATACTTAAACTTTAATAACAATAGGTGATTAATTATGTATAATACACTTAATAAATTTAAAAATTATACTCCATATATAAATGGTGCAGATAATCTATTAAAAGCAGCCATTTTAATTCCAATAGTAAAAAAAAATAATAAACTTTTTGTTTTATTTGAAATGAGATCTAAATTATTAAAACGTCAACCTAGTGAAGTTTCCTTTCCTGGTGGTATTATAGAAAAAAATGAAAGTCCTAAAGATGCCGCTATAAGAGAAACTTATGAAGAACTTGGTGTAAGTATTAATGATATTAATATTATTTGTGAATTAGATTTATTCATAGATTCTTCAAGTTTAATCATACATCCTTTTTTATCAATAATAAGTAATATAAATAATCTTAATTTAAATAAATCAGAAGTAGATCACATTTTTTTGATTCCTTTAGATTATCTTTTAAATTACAAACCTGAGTGTTATAAAAATGAAATAATAACCATTAGATCTAAAGATTTTCCTTATGATTTAATTGCTAATAAAGAAAACTATATGAATAAAAAAAGCTATTGCACTTCTATCTTTTATAAATATGATAAATATATTATTTGGGGAATGACAGCTAAAATTTTAGAAAATTTTCTTATTCAATTTTCTAAATTTAGCATTTAATTTATAATAGGTTGTTGAATAAACAGAATTTGTAAAATTAAGAGTTGAATATTTAATAGATTTTCACCAATTTATGGGCTATTTCAATCTAAAAATATAGTTTCTTTTTATAAAATTCAATATGTTTAGGTTAAAAATAATCTTAAATAAGTTGGTAAAAATAGTTATTCAACAACCTATATAATAAAAAGTTATATTATGAATTAACAGTATTATTTTACAAAATATTCTTGTTTCATTATTAATAAACTAGTATAATTTATTAATAATAAATCTAATACATCGGAGGAAACAAATGAATAATTTATGGGATAAAGCATTGGAAATTGTAAACGGTGAAATATCAGATATTTCTTTTAATAATTGGATTAAGGAAATTACTCCAATTGAAATTACTACAGATACCATTATAGCCATAGCTCCTAATCATCATATTTTTAAAGATGCTAATAAAAGATATAAAGATTTACTAGAATTAGCATTTAAAATTTCATCGGGAAAAAATTATAAATTAATATTGAAAAATGACATTCAAATTAATAATAAAGAAATTAAACTTTGTACAAAATCTAATGTAAAAAAAGAATTAATAGAATTAAAAAGTGAAATTAAAAATATTGAAAAAAAAATAGATATTTTAGTAAATGAATTAAATGAAGAAAGCTAGCTTAGTATCTAGCTTTCTTCATTTAATTCATTATTCTTTATCTATTGTACTAGCCTCTATAATTGGATTTTTTGCATCTGTTACTGTACCATAAACCTTTACTTTATCACCTTGCTTTAATCCTTCCAAAGATTCAGCATTTAAAATTTTATATGTTACAAATTCATTATTGTCCTTAACCTTCAGATCAAAATCTGGAAAACTACCATCTTTAATTAAAATTACTTCTCCTTCTACCCAAATAATTTTATCGTTATATTTTCCATTTATTACATCATTATAGTTTGCCTTAACAGCCTCTAACTGAACTTTTTCTTTATTTTCATTACTATTACTATTTTCTGTAGTTGTATTATTAGAATTTAACTTATCATTTTTATTACTATTACCACACCCCATTATACTTACTCCTAAAACAATAATTAAAGTTAATATTATTAACAGCCTCTTCATATGTTCCTTCATCTCCCTTTAATGTATTAATTTTGTAATATAATTGTAGCATAAAAAACTCTTTTTTTATACTTTGAAAATTATTTTTATTATAAATCATATTTAGTGATTATATTTTATTAATAAAAAAAGCTATTATTTCAAAATATATAATAAAATTTTATTACATATTTTTAATAATAGCTTTTAAAGTTAAGCTTCTAAATAAAATGCTTCATAGCATCTAGTTGTTTCATATATATCTGCTTTAGACGCAACTTCCCATGGCGCATGCATATTTTGAAGAGCAATTCCACAATCTATAACTTCCATATTATATTGTGCTAAAATATATGCTATAGTTCCACCACCACCTTGGTCTACTTTACCAAGTTCAGCAGTTTGCCAAGTTATATTATTATCATCCATTATTCTTCTAAGCTCTGCCATATATTCTGCATTAGCATCATTACATCCTGATTTTCCTCTTGAGCCAGTATATTTACTAAATACTACTCCTTTTCCAAAATAAGCACAGTTTTTCTTTTCTACTACGGATGTAAAGTTAGGATCATACGCTGCTGATACATCTGCTGATAAAACTTTAGAATTTTGAAGACATCTTCTAAGCTTTAATTCTGTATAATCACCTTTTCTATCCATTATTTCTGCTATGATATTTTCAAAAAATCTTGAATGCATTCCTGTAGCTCCTACACTACCAATTTCCTCTTTATCAACAAATAAAGCTACACAAGTTTTATCTACTTTATTTATCTTTAAAATAGCTTCTAATGAAGTATATGCACATACTCTATCATCTTGCCCATATGCCATAACCATACTTCTGTCAATACCAAAATCTCTTGCTTTTCCTGCTGGTACAATTTCAAATTCTGAAGATACAAAATCATTTTCATCTATATTATACTTTTCATTTAAAAGTGTTAATATATTTGATTTGATTTTTTCTTTAGTATCCTTATCATTAACAGGAATACTTCCCACTAATAAATTTAAATTTTCTCCTTCTATTACTAAAGACGCCTTTTTGGTCATTTGATCCGCAGCTAAATGGGGTAATAAATCTGATATTCCTACTACTGGTTCATTATCATTTTCTCCTATTATTATATTTACTATTGTTCCATCTTTTTTCACTACTACGCCGTGTATAGCTAAAGGCATAGCAACCCATTGATATTTTTTTATTCCTCCATAATAATGAGTTTTCATTAATGCCAAATCTGAATCTTCATATAATGGATTTTGTTTTAAATCTATTCTAGGAGCATCTATATGAGAACCTATTATTTTTAATCCTTTTTCTAAATCTTCCTCACCAATAACAAACATAGCAAAAGTTTTTCCCATGTTATTTATATAAACTTTTTCTCCAGATTTTATTGTTTTATTATTTTTAATTATATCTTTTAAATTTTTAAAACCATTTTTTTCAGCTATTTTTATTAATTCATTTACACATTCTCTTTCAGTTTTTGCTATAGACATAAATTCTCTATATCTATCACTTAATAAAAAAACTTCTTTTTTATCTTCTTTATTATATTTTTCCCAAGCATTAATATCTTTTTTTTCAAATTTATTATTTTCCATAAAACTTTTTGTTGATTATATTTACAAAGTTTATTTTAAAATAAAATAAGTTTTCTAAATATATTATCAACAAATTTCACCTCCCCAAATATTTTAAATTAATTTTATATCACCTTCTATATATTGTCAAATAATCATAATATTTTCTTTTTCTTGAAAATAAATAATAAAAGCACAGCTAAAACAATTAACAAAATTATCAATACATAAAACCCCAAATAACATTCTTTAAAAGGTATGTTATCAAAACTCATAGAAAATAATGCTGTTATTAATTCTAATGGCAAAAATATAGCTGTTATTATTGTAAAAACTTTCATAAGTTCATTAGTTTTATTTGCTATCTCTGATTCATATGCTTCTCTTACTATAGCTAGTTCTTGAGAAAGAATATCTAAAGCAGCCATTAATTTTTCCATTCTTAAATTTAATTTTTTAAAATAAATTAAACATTCTTCTTTAATTACTCCATTTTCATTTAATGTTAAACTATCTGCTATATATCTTAAAGGTTTAAGTAATTTTCTTAATTTATAAGCTTCTCTTCTTATAAATAAAAGAGAATTTAAATGTTTACTATTAGGTTCTTTTAATATGTCTAATTCTATTTTATCTGAATCTTCTTCTAAATAAGATATAATATTATAATTTTTTATTATTAATCTATCTAATAAATAATATAAAATTATAGCAGGATCTTTAACTTCTTTTAACAATAAACAATTTTTATTTTCACTTATATCTTTAATTACTTCATCTAATAATTTTATGTTAGATTTATAAACTGTTATTATATAATCTTTAGATAAAAAAATATCTATTTCTTTTGAAATAATTTGTTTTTCTTCTTGTTCTAAAATATTTATAAGCAAAAATATATAATCGGAATAATAATCTATTCTTTGACATTGCTTATAATCTATACATTCAATTATACATTCTTCATGAAAAAATGTTGATAAATTATTTATTTCATTAGCATCTAAAATTAACCAAGCTTTAAAATCACCATTTTTCCAATTAGACTGAATTTTAAAATTTTCATCAATATTAAATATAACCATATCATCACCTTACACTTGATTGATATGGTTATATTATATCCTATATATTATAAAATTACTCTATTGATTATTATTGCATTCCATCATTCTTTGCTCTATTATATCAACTGGTGTTGTATTAGACATTAAATTATATCTATAATTAGCCGCAGCAGCTTCAATAATAACAGCTATATTTCTACCTGGTCTTACTGGAACTCTTAATCTTCTTACATTTACACCTAAAATATCTTGATATTCACTATTTATTCCTAATCTATCATAGTCTCCATCATCTTTCCAATGTTCAAAATGTATAATTATTTTTATTTCCTTAGATGGTAAAATTGAGCTTAAACCATATAATGCTGATACATCTATTATCCCCATTCCTCTAACCTCTAGCATACCAAAGGTTATTCTAGGAGATGTTCCTATAAGTTCACCATCTATTTCTTTTATATCAACAGCATCATCTGTTACTAATCTATGTCCTCTTTTAATTAACTCTAAGGCAGTTTCACTTTTACCTATGCCACTTTCTCCTGTTATTAACATACCAATTCCATAAACATCAACTAAAACACCATGTAATCTAGTTTCTGGTGCCATATTATCAGCTAAATAAATAGTTAATTTACTCATAAACTTAGTTGTTATCATATTACTTCTTAAAACCCAAGTTTTATTTTTATTAGCAGCTCTAATAAATTCTTCATGTAAATCTAATTCTCTTGTAACAATAACACAAGAAACATTAAAAGAAAAAAATTTATTTAACCTTTTTCTTCTTAAATCTGGGCCCATATCTTCTATAAAACTCCATTCAGCTTTACCAATAACTTGTATTCTTTCTGGAGCAAAATAATTATAAAAACCAGCTAGTTGGAGTCCTGGTCTATTTATATCATTAACATTAATAGGTATATTTTTTTCGCCTTCTAGTACGACTTCTAAATTAAAGTCTTTAATAAGCTTTTCAACCGTTACTCCCACAATTATCACCCTTTAATTTTCTTTATTTTTTGGTTCTATTCCATTTAATTGTTGTCTAAGACTATTTTTAAATCCATCTATATATTCTCTTCTTAATTTTTGTTGTTCTTCCTTTTCTTCCTCTGTTAATCCTTCTTCTTTAGATTTTTTATGTAATTCATTTATTCTTGCAATTAATTCATCTATATTCATTTTAATCTCTCCTCTATTATTTTATACATATTCTTACTTATTATTTTACATTCTTACAAATTATTTATCAATATTAATTTATAATGTATTTATATTAGATTAATACTTTCAAAATCATTTTTTATAAATTTCTATTAATAAGATTTTTATTTGTAAATATTTGTAATTTACTCTGTTTTTTTATATTTTTTTTGACGATTAATGAAACTAATTGACGATTGAATTTCTTTTACAAAACATTATGTACATTATATAATTATATTATCAAATTTCATAATTTTACATTTAATCAAATAGGAGGAACTTTTTATGACATTAAAAAGCCTACACAAGAAAATTAAACGTAGAAAATTGTTACTTAATATACTTTTAACATATTTTAAACCTACAAATAAATTTATAGTATTTCTTAGTGAAGATTTGGACATACTTATTCTAAAAGCACAAAAAATAAAAGCAAAAAAATACTATAAAAATAATGCTCAAAAATCAAAAGAAAATGATTGTATTAATAAAAAGATTGCATAGATAAAAAAGATGTAGTAATATATACTACATCTTTGTGCAAACTTAATTAATATTCATCCCATTATGCCGTCACACTTATAAATTTATACCTGCAACTCAGCAGGTGGGTTTCACTCATCTTTAATTAATCATCTTCTGTCATTAAATTAATTTAATCATT
Source organism: Clostridium tarantellae (assembly GCF_009295725.1). Taxonomy (GTDB): domain Bacteria; phylum Bacillota; class Clostridia; order Clostridiales; family Clostridiaceae; genus Sarcina; species Sarcina tarantellae. The sequence continues at coordinate 4,256 of NZ_WHJC01000054.1, read as the reverse complement.
TAATAAAGTTTAAAACTTGAAGTCCGATTTTTTTAAGAGTGTTGCAAATCCCGTATTTCATATGTAGGTTAAAAATATAAGCTTCGCGCACATATCAGGATTAACTATGCTTTTATTATATCATATTATCTATTAAAATCAACGGTAATTTTATCCTACAACTAAATTTTCTCCAATCTCTTCTACATTTATTTCATCATCTTCATCTGAAAAAACTACAATAAAACTTTTATATTCATAATTAGATGTACTTATATCAGAAGAATTAATAAAAGAACTTAATTGAAATTCATCCATAGCATCTTCTATTATTTCTCCTACAGTATCATTAGCTAAATCTTGCAAATATGGTATTATGCCTTCTTGTATCCATTCAATACTTTCTTCTTCATAATCTGTTTCTTCATTAGCATATGCTCTAGCTGCATCTAATTCTATTTTATCAAAATCATAATAAAATTTTAATGCCAATACATTATACTCAACTGAAATTTCTTCAATTTCAGTTAAATCATTATCTTTTAAAAAACTTATTATATCAACTTTATTCAAAAATACTCCTCCTTTAAATTAGTATAATAAACTTTTATATTGTTTTTTTACTTCATTAAATTCTTCATCATTCTCTACTAAATTATATTCAATTTTTTCATTTATATTATCTATTCTAAATATAAATGCATCATCCTCTTTACCTTCAACTGGAGATAATATAATATATTCTTTCTCATCTTCAGTATCTTCATTTAAATATATTTTAGCAATCACTTCAAATTCTACTTTATTACCTTCTTCATCTTTAAATGCCATTATTTGTTTTTCTTCCATTGTATTCACACCTTTCAAAATTGTTAATATTAAATATAACCCTTTATATTTTATTCTATAAGAGGAGATATTTGCCCATTATAAAATATATATTCATAATGAAGTGCTCTAGTTAGCACTACATATAGAAGTTTTTTATCTATTTCACTATCTTTATAAAATTCACTGTTTAAATTATAAACTATAGAACAATCAAACTCTAGACCTTTAGTTAAATATGATGGAATTATTATTATTTTAAAATTAAAATCTTTATTATCATCCTTAACTAAATTAAATTTATATTTTGAATATTTTCTAGTAGCTTCTTTTATTTTCTTACATTCTTTTAAGGTTTTACCTATAATAGCTATAGAATGCTTATCTTTATTTTTCATTTTATCAATTATTATATCAACCTGTTCACAGAAATCTTTTCCATTCTTAAATTCTATTAATTTTGGTTCATCACCATGTCTTAAAACAGGATTAGCAGGAGTTTCAAAATATTTTTGCTTTTTAAGCACTTTATTAGCAAAATTTATTATTTCTACAGTACTTCTATAACTTTGCGTTAATTTTTTATAAAGAGCTTTATTATTATATATATCTTTTAAAAGCATATTCCAATGTTCTATTGACCGATAAGAATAAATTCCTTGCCCTAAATCTCCCACTATAGTCAATGAATTTCCTAAAGTCATCATAGAAATCACCTTTAATTGTAAAGGAGAATAGTCTTGTGCTTCATCAACTACTATATGCTTTAATAATTCTCTTTCATTCATGCCTTCTATTTTAAATTTTAAATATAGCATAGCTGCTAAGTCATCACAATCTATTAAATTTTCATTTAAATTTTCTTCAAATTTATTTTTCATATCTGAAATTAATTTTAAAGAAATTTTATCTTCTGTAGCTTCATCATAAATATCTTTTCTTTTAAAAAAGTTATTATACACATTAGTTGTATTAATCCCTTTCCAATTATCAAAATATTCATTATACTCCTTTTTAAAAGCTATTTGAATTTGCTTTTTATGATTGTCTCTTTCATCATATAAAGCAATTAATTTTTCTCTTCTCTCCTTACAGTCTTCCATTTGCTTTTTTATTCTTGCAATTTTATATTCAAATTGAAAATCTACCTTATCTAAAATATTTTTTACTTTATCATTTACTTTTAAATAAAGATATCTTTTTATTTCATCTTTTCTTTTATTAATAGGATATTTAACCAAATCTTTAGTAAATAATCTTTTTATTTCACTACTATCAAATAATTTGTATCCCATTACCTTTATATCTTGAATATTTGAATCTTCTCTTTCTAATATTTTTAAATAATTATCAAGAATATTTTTAAAATCTAGTGATCCCTTCAGTTTACTTTCATTTAATATATATTCGCTGGCTTTATGATCCTTATTTTCTAAAAAATTAATTAATTTTTTATCTTTTGTTATAACTTTAGATTTTATACCTAATTTTTCCAAAGCAATTTCTTCAAAAGTTTTTTGTGCAATTTTATCAACACCTAAATTAGGTAAAACTTCTGAAATATAATTTAAAAATAATTTATTAGGAGCTATAACTAATATATCTTTAGTCATTAAGCTTTCCTTGTATCTATATAAAAGATATGCTAATCTATGCAATGCTACTGTTGTTTTACCAGAACCTGCAGAACCTTGGATTACTAATGGAAAATTCTTTGCTGCTCTTATAACCTCATTTTGTTCTTTTTGTATGGTTGCTACAACTTCTTTTAATTTAGATCCCGTACTACTTTCAAGGTTTATTTTAAGAAACTCATCTATTAAAGCTCCATTTCCCTCTTCATCTAATTGTGATTTTAAAATTATTTCATTTATACCTTCATCAAAATATTTACTAAGATTATCTTCCTCATATAAAAATTTTCTTTTAAGTTTTAATTCACCTTCTATAACTCCTACAGGAGCTTTATAATAGGCTTCTCCCTGGGTACCACTATAATATAAATCTGCAATAGGTGCTCTCCAATCTATAACTTTTTCTTCTCCTTTTGTTATATCACCTAATCCAAATTTTCCAATATAAAAACTTTCCACATCTTTTTTATATTCCCTAAAATCAACTCTTGCAAAATAAGGTTTGATATAAGCTTCATCATATTTTTCTAAATTCTTATGAACAATATTAAAAAGCTTTTTAGATACTTCTAATTCTTCATTATATGCACCTTTAGCAGCCTTTTCTAAATCATTAATTTTATTTAATAAGCTTCCGTTATCTTCTCCTATTCTATTTAACTCTTCTTTTATCCACTGTTTGGTTTCTTCTAATTTAATCTTTTCTAACTTTAAAACTATATCTTCACTCATAGTCAAAACCTCCTGTACAATATATCTACTATAAATAATGGTTAAACCTTTGTCAATAAAATAAAAAATGTATGATTTTTATTTTTATAAAAATCATACATTTTAATATTACTTTAAAATATTTTAAATACTTTTATATGTAATACAATTCTTATCTAAATCTATTATGTAATTTATTCCACCATAATTAATATATAAACAATTATTATTTTTTTCTAAACTTAAATATCTTTCTAAATTATTTTTGAATTCTTCATTTTGCTTTAAAAAAGTTTCTCCTATTAATTGATATATAGATAATATTTCATAATTATAAACTTTTAATATAGTAACTTTATGATCATTTATAGCATAAAGCTTGTCTCCATCAATTAAAAAATCTAAACAGTTATTTAATATATAATTTTTTTCATTAGTATTTATATCAAAACTAAATAATTTATTATTTTCATTATCAATTCCTAATAAATAATTTGAATAACTCAATACTTTTTTAAAATAAAGTTCTTCTAAATTAGGTACTAAATTAGAAGTTCCAGATTCTTTTATATAATAATATAATCTATTTTTATCAAAATAATTTATAAAATAATTGCTTCCTGCTACTTCAACTAATAAAGAATTTGATTTTAATATTGAAGTTTTATACTTCTTTAAATTATTACTTTCATTAAATTTTAAATCTAAATATTTAAATAAATCTTTAAATGTTTTTTCTTCTTTGTTTTTAAACTCCTCTCCTTTTTTATTTATACATTCTACATAATAATTAACATTATCATTCATATCTGCATTTAAGTTATCTAATCTTCTATTGATCTCCTCATTGCAATTATATATATTTATTGATTTTTTATATTTTTTATTAAATTCTCTAATTTTGTTTTCAATATCATTATATTCTTTTTCTTCTATAATATCATTTGTTTCCATAATATTGCCTCCTTCTTTATTTTGTTAGTGTAAAGTTTCTACACTACTTTTCTTTTTAAAATCTTTATATATCAAGGTTTCGAAAGTTTTTTTGCATAAAAAAACAACGACCCCCTAATTTCATGTTAAAATTGAATCTCAAAACCACAA
>NZ_WHJC01000053.1 GCF_009295725.1 Clostridium tarantellae | reverse complement strand
TTATTTTATAATGATTTTTTTAGGAAAAATCATATATAATTTGCTTTCAAAATTAAATAAAGTATATTTTTAAATTATATATAGAAATCATAATGACTAAGATGTTCATTATGATTTTTATACTTTAAATATAAATAAATATATAAATTTAGAACATTCATAAAATTAAGACTATTTAAAGGTGTTTTAAAATTTATGTAGAATTAAATATTATAAAAACAATAATATTTTTTTAGTTTAGAGAATATATTTAATCATATACCGAATACCTAAAAATTAAGTACGTTAAGTTTAAGGTTTAAGTCTAATAAGATAAATATGCATATAGCAATTTTGTTTAGAAAGGCGGTGAAAGTCACAAGGTATGTAAACATTTAACTTGTGGCAATTGTGTATGAAAGAGTATAAAGTTAATAATCTAAGAAATTTAGGAATTATTGGACATAGTGGAACTGGAAAAACAGCTTTATCAGAAGCGTTATTGTATTATACAAATACAATAGATAGATTAGGAAAAGTAGAAGATGGTACAACAACTAGTGATTGTGATCCAGAAGAAAAAAGAAAAAAGATATCTTTATCAACATCAGTATTACCTCTTGAGTATAATAATATAAAAATAAATTTATTAGATACACCAGGGTATTTTGATTTTATTGGTGAAGCTATAGAAGGAATAAGGGCTGCGGATATGGGATTAATAGTAGTTTGTGCAGCAGCTGGAGTTCAAGTTGGAACAGAAAAAGCATGGAAATATTGTAAAGATATAAATGTACCAAAGGCATTTTTTGTAAATAAATTAGATAGAGAATATACTAGTTTTGATAAAATATTAAAAGAATTAAAGGGAAATTTTGGTATGAGCGTAGTACCAATACAATATCCTATTGGAAAAGAAGTAAATTTTAAAGGGGTAGTTAATATTATCACTGGTAATGCTACTAATTATAATAAAAAAACTAATAAAGTTGAAAAAATAGAAGTGCCAGATAACATACGTAATAAAATTGAGGAATGTAGACAAATGCTTATGGAATCAGTAGCTGAAACAGATGAATTATTACTAGAGAAATATTTTTCAGAAGGTGAATTAAGTAATGAAGAAATATATGAGGGCTTAGTAAAGGGTTGTGCTAGTGGAGATATTGTTCCTGTTATGTGTGGAAGTTCTACTGAAGTAATAGGTATGGATACATTATTAGATGATATAATAATGTGTTTTCCTTCACCTGAATTAGCATTGGAACAAAAAGCTATTAATTTAGAAACTAATAAAGAAGAAATAATAAAAATAGATAGTAACAAGCTATTTTCAGCTTTTGTATTTAAAACTGTAGCTGATCCATTTGTAGGAAAATTATCAATATTTAAGGTTATAACAGGAGAATTAACAATAGATAATAATATAATAAATTCATCTAAGGATAAAAATGAAAAATTAGGTGCATTGTATTTTATGAGAGGAAAAAATCAAATAGTTGCTAAAAAGGTAATTGCAGGTGATATTGCTGCTGTAACTAAACTTCAATATACATCTACAGGAGATACTCTTTGTGACCCTAATTTTAAAATTATTTATGAAAATATGAAGTTTCCAGCACCAGTAATGTCAATGGCGGTAGTACCTAAAAGTAAAGGTGATGAAGATAAAATTTCTTCAGGCTTAGGTAAATTATTGGATGAAGATCCTACATTTAATATATCAAGAGATTTAGAAAATGCTGAAACTTTAATTTCTGGAATAGGAGAAATACATTTAGAGGTATTAGCTAGTAAACTTAAAAATAAATTTGGAGTAGATGTCAAATTACAACCACCAAAAGTTCCATATAGAGAAACTATTAAAAGATTGGCTGACGTTCAAGGAAAACATAAAAAGCAATCTGGTGGTCATGGTCAATATGGAGATGTAAAAATAAAATTTGAACCAAGATTAGATGGTGAAGAAGATTTAGAATTTGTAGATAAAGTTGTTGGTGGAGTTGTTCCTAGAAATTTTATTCCTGCTGTTGAAAAAGGATTAAAAGAATCAATAAAACAGGGAGTATTGGCTGGATATCCAGTAATAAGATTAAGAGCAACATTATATGATGGTTCATATCATCCTGTTGATTCATCAGAAATGGCATTTAAAATTGCTGCATCTCAAGCTTATAAAAAAGGATTAGAACAAGCTAATCCAGTTATATTAGAACCAATAATGCATTTAGAGGTAACTATACCTGATGATTATATGGGAGATGTTATTGGAGATATAAATAAAAAAAGGGGACGAGTTATAGGGATGGAGCCAGTAACTTTAGGGCAAAAAGTTATTGCTGAAGTTCCAATGTCAGAAATGTTTAAGTATGCTACTGATTTAAGGTCTATAACTCAAGCAAGAGGAGATTTTAACATGGTATTTGAAAGATATGAAGAAGTTCCAGCAACAGAAACAGAGAAAATTATAGAAGAAGCAAAAAAAATTAAAGAATTAAAAAATGAATCTTAATATTTAATTATTAATTTTAAGATATAAAAGTGTACATATTTAATAGATGTGGTACTTACATATAAGACTACAATCTTATATGTACACTTTAATTATTTTAAATAGGTTTAAAAATTTTTGTATAAAATTATTAGAATAATAAAAAGTATATATGGAAAAATTAAAGAAAATAATGTTGATATATATTGGTGAGGAGTTAAGTTTATGTGTAATTATAAAATGGATATAAAAGGACAAATAGGATTGAGTGATTATAGCAATATATATGATTATATTGATATTATAGAAGATAAAGGCAGTGTTACAATATCTATGGAAGGTTTAGATAAAGAAAATATAAAATTAATAAATTCTATGTTATGTGAGAAAAAATTTATTATAAATTCAGAGGGGTATGATGATTTGGGTATTTATTATATAAATGCTTGTAAAAATACATAAAAAGTTTTTTAGGTAAATTTATTAATATAACCATAAACTTTTTTATGATATAATCAAATAGTAATTAAAGTAAAAGTAAGTATACAAATGGGGGAGGATTCACAAGTGAAAAATTATGTAGTTGGAGTAGATTTAGGTGGAACAAAAATAAGTTGTGCATTAGCAGATTTAAATGGTAAAGTTATATCACAAAATACTATAGCAACTAATGCTAATGAAGGAGAAGTTCCAGTACTTAATAGAATAATAAATTCAATTGAAACAGTTATAGAAGATGGAAAAGTTACTATAGAAGATGTAAAAGCAATAGGAATTGGTTCACCAGGGCCTTTAAATTCTAAAACAGGAATAATAATAACTACACCAAATCTTCCTTTTAAAAATTTTAACTTAGTAGATCCATTAAAAAATAGATTTAATATACCAGTTTATTTAGATAATGATGCTAATGTAGCTGCAATAGGAGAATTTATGTTTGGTGCAGGAAAAGGCACTGAAAACATGGTATTCTTCACAGTAAGTACAGGCGTTGGTGGTGGAGCTATACTAAATGGTAAAATATATAGAGGTAGTACATCAAATGCTTTAGAGGTAGGTCATGCAACAGTTGCACCCAATAGTGGATTAAGATGTAATTGTGGCAATATAGGATGTTTAGAAGCATTGTCTTCAGGAACTGCTATAGGAAAAAGAGGAAAAGATGCAATAGCTACCAACATAGATACAAGTTTAAAACAATATGAAAATGTAACTTCATATGAAGTTTTTAAAGAGGCAGAAAAAGGAGATAAGGTATCAAAAGAGATTATAGATACAGCTTTAAACTATTTAGGAATAGGAGTTGCTAATGCTATAGCTACATTTGATCCTGATATGGTTGTAATAGGTGGTGGCGTTTCAAAAGCAGGAAATATAGTATTTGAAAAAGTACAAGAAGTTGTAAATACAAGATGTTTTAAATCTATGGCAGAACATTGTAAGATAATGCCAGCAGGATTAGGTACAGATGCTGGAGTTATTGGTGCAGTGGCTTTAGCTTTATTAGAGAGTAGTAAGTAATTAAATGATTTTTTTCAAGCAGGTTATGGAATCTGCTTGTTTTATTTTATAATGAAAAAAATTAAAATTTTTAAATAATTTAGTTTGAAATTTATATTTAGAAAAATATTATTTAGAAAAATAATTTTATTAAATAGGAGAAAAAATGAAAATATATTTAACAAGACATGGAGAAACAGTTTGGAATTTAGAAAAAAGATTTCAAGGATGGGGAGATTCAGAATTGACGGATAAAGGAATATTACGTGCAAAGCTTTTGGGTGAAAGGTTAAAAAATATACAAATAGATAAAATTTATACAAGTCCTATAAAAAGAGCATATAGAACAGCTGAAATAATTAAAGGTAATAGAGATATTGAATTAATTTCTATAGATGGAATAAAGGAAATGAACTTTGGAAAATGGGAGGGGCTAAGAAATTATGATATAAAACAAAATCCAGAATATGCTCCTCATTTATATAATTTATTTAATAATCCTAAAGATTATAAAACTTTTGGAGGCGAATCACCTAAAGAATTTAAAAAAAGAATATTTAATTCAATGAGTGAAATAATTAAAAATACAAACAATAATGAAAGTATATTAATAGTTACTCATGGTATGACAGTTAAATATTTAATAACTTATTTTAGTAAGGAGTTTACTGAAGATAAATTTACAGATTTGCCTATTTTTAAACAAGCTAGTTATACAGAAATTAATTATGATGGAAGTACCTTTGAAATAATTAAACTAAATGATATTGAACATTATAATCTAAATAAAGTTATATAAATTATAAATTTTATTAGAAATATTTTTTAAAATTGTGCATAAAATGAATTTTTTTATTAAAGAAAAAAATTTTCAAAAAATATTGAATTTAAAGTATTTTAATGATAATATGTAAACACATTCTGAAAATAATTTTTAAAAAATACAAAAGATGAAATTTTTTTTCTTTTATATTTTAAGTAAAGGGAGATGAATTATGTTTAAAAGTTTACAAAAGATAGGGAAATCTTTCATGTTGCCTATAGCTATATTACCAGCAGCTGGATTATTATTAGGAATAGGAGGAGCTCTTTCTAATCCTAACACGGTACAAGCATATCCATTTTTAAATATTCCTTGGTTGCAGGGTATCTTTTCGATAATGACATCAGCAGGTGATGTAGTATTTGGAAATTTAGCATTAATAATGTGTATAGGTCTTTCAGTTGGATTAGCTAAAAAAGATAAAGGGACAGCCGCATTAGCTGGAGCAGTAGCATTTTTAGTTATGAATGCATCTATTAAAGGCATGATTACAGCTTTTAATCCAGGAACAAAAGCTATAGACACTGGAGTTATAGGTGCAATAGTTATTGGAGGTATTGTTTCTTATTTACATAATAAATATCATAATATTCAATTACCAGCAGTATTGGGGTTTTTTGGAGGTTCAAGATTTGTACCTATTGTATCTTCATTTGCAGCTATATTCATAGGAGGAATATTCTTTTTAATATGGCCAACTTTTCAAGGTTGGTTAACAACAGTAGGTAGTGCAATAGCAAATTTAGGGGTCATAGGAACATTCTTATATGGATTTTTATTAAGATTAACTGGAGCAGTAGGACTACATCATATGATATATCCATTATTTTGGTATACTGAATTAGGTGGAGTTACACAAGTTGCAGGACAAACAGTAGTAGGAGCACAAAATATATTCTTTGCTGAATTAGCAGATCCAAATCATGTTGGATTATATAGTGAAGGTACTAGATTTTTTGCTGGACGTTTTGCAACAATGATGTTTGGATTACCGGCAGCATGCTTAGCTATGTATCATTGTGTACCAAAATCTAAGAGAAAATTAGTTGGAGGATTGTTTTTAGGAGCAGCTATAACTTCATTTATAACAGGAATTACAGAACCAATAGAGTTTATGTTTTTATTTGTAGCTCCATGGTTATATGTGATTCATGCAATATTTGATGGCTTATCATTTTTAGTAGCAGATTTATTAAATATATCAGTAGGAAATACTTTTTCAGGTGGTTTAATAGATTTTTCATTATTTGGAGTTCTTCAAGGAAATGATAAAACTAATTGGATATTAATATTAGTTGTTGGTGTAGTGTGGGCATGTTTATATTACTTTACATTTAGATTTTTAATCACTAAATTTAATGTAATGACTCCAGGACGTGATGAAGATTGTGAAGAAATTAAAGTAATAACTAAAGATTCAATATTTAAAACAGCTTCTGAAATTTTAGAAGCATTAGGAGGAAAAGAAAATATTGATGATGTTGATGCTTGTATAACAAGATTAAGAGTAGCGGTTAAAGATGTTAAAAAGGTAGATAAAGAAAAATTAAAAGTTTTAGGTGCAACTGCTGTTTTAGAAGTTAGAGGTGGAATTCAAGCTATATTTGGAGCAATGGCAGACCCGTTAAAACAAAAGATTAATGAAATATTAGGTCAAGATTAATTGAAAATTAGGAGGTTTTTAAATGAAAAGAGGATTAATAGTTTCATGTCAAGCTTTAGAAAATGAACCATTGCATAGTTCTTTTATAATGAGTAAGATGGCATTAGCTGCTAAACAAGGTGGAGCAGTAGGGATCAGAGCTAACAGTGCTGAAGATATAAAAGCAATTAAAGAAGAAGTAGATTTACCTATAATAGGTATAGTAAAAAAGGATTATGACAATATGATTCCGTATATAACACCTACTATGAAGGAAATCAAAGAATTAATTGAAGTTGGAGTAGATGTGATTGCAGTAGATGCTACAATAAATCAAGATGTAAATTTTTTAAAGTCTTTAAAAGAACTTTATCCTAATCAAAAGTTTATGGCGGATATATCTACAGTTGAAGAAGGTGTTAGAGCTGAAAAATTTGGATTTGATTATATTGGAACAACTTTAGTAGGCTATACTAAACAATCAAAAGGATTAAATAATTTTGATGTATTAATAGAATTAATAGAAAAGTGTAATAAACCAGTTATTGCTGAAGGTAATTTCGATACTCCGGAAAAAACAAGAAGAGCTATAGAATGTGGTTCTTATGCAGTAGTTGTCGGAAGTATTATAACTAGACCACAAATAATTACTCAAAGATTTACTGATGAGTTAAATAAAGCATTATAAAATATCAATATTAATATAAGGTTTAAGAAAAGAGCTGTAATAAGAAGAGAGTAAATTATTAAAAATAGTTTAACTCTCTTTTTGTAGTACTAAAATTCTGTTATATTATAAATATAATGTATGGATATGAATAATTTAAGGTGGTGTTTTATGAATATTTTATGCAATATTCAAAAAAAATATAATATATTCTCTATAAAAGAAAAGAATTTAGCTGATTATATTTTACATAATTGTGAAGATATAAATAATATGAATATTAAAGACTTAGCAAAAATTTCAGGAACATCAGGAGCAACTATAACTAGATTTTGTAAAAAGATAGATTGTGAAAGCTTTGTTGATATGAAGATGAAATTAAATGCTATAAAACCAGAAATAAAAGTAAATAAAAAAGAAAATGGAATTTTAACAGATGTATATAATTATTATAAGGAAGTTATTGAAAGAACAAAGCATTTAATAAATAGTGATAATATATATAGATTTGTGAACGCTATTAAAAATGCTAATAAAATATATATATATGGTGTAGGAAGCTCAGGTTTAACAGCTACAGAAATGATGCAGAGATTGTTAAGAATGGGATTGAATGTTCATAGTATTTCTGATTCGCATATGATGATAATAAACAGTGCAATTGTTTCGCCTAATGATTTAGTAATAGGTATATCTATTTCAGGAGAGACTGAAGAGATATTACAGTCATTAAAGATTTGTAAAGATAAAGGAGCTAATATTCTCTCAATAACTAGTTTTGAAAATAGTAGTATTACAAAATATTCACATATGAATTTTATTGTATATAACACTGTATTTGTAGATAAAGAGAATTTTATAAATAGTCAATTTTCAACTATGTATTTATTGGATTTAATATCAATGGTTTTACTTAAAGATGAAGAGTTAAGTGGTAAAATGAAATTAACTGTTGATGCCATAATAAATAATTAAAATTTAAAAATTTTTATAAAAATACAATTTAAATTAAGTAATCAATTTTAATTGTATTTTTTTTTTATGAAAGTATAGGTAAATAGAATCATTTAAATATAATAGTAAAATAAACAAGTATTATGTATAAATGGAATTAAGTTGAAAAAATAAATTGTAAGAGTTATGATAAATTTAGAGGAAGATAATATAAACTAATAATTCTCTTAACACTTTGATAATTATAGATAATTTTAAAAAAAATGTAAACCTTTAACGGGAATTGAGTGGTCTAATACACTTGATATAGAAAGTGAGGTAATTAATATGAAAGAATATGAATTAGGAGTATATGAAAAAGCAATGCCAAATAACTTATCATGGGTAGAAAAACTTATTTGCGTAAGAGATGCAGGATTTGACTTTATAGAAATGAATATTGATGAAAGTAAAGAAGGATTAGGCAAATTAAATTATACTAAAGAAGATAGATTAAATCTAATACATGATATGTGTAAAATAGGTGTTCCAATAAGGACCATGTGTTTAAGTGCTCATAGAAAATATCCAATTGGAAGTACAGAAGAATTTGTAAGAAATAAGGGATTGGAAATTATGGAAAAAGCTATAGAGTTAGCTTGTGATTTAGGAATAAGAATAATACAACTTGCTGGATATGATGTATATTATGAAGAATCTAATGAAATAACAAGAGGATTATTTTTGAAAAATTTAAATAAATGTGTAAAAATGGCTGCAAAAAAAGGTATAATTTTAGCTTTTGAAACTATGGAAACAGAATTTATGAATACAGTAGAAAAATCAATGTATTATATAAATAAAATTAATTCTCCATACTTACAAATATATCCTGATTGTGGAAATATAACAAATGCAGCTATTAAATATGAAAATAATGTAGTTGAAGATTTAAATAGTGGAAAAGGCCATATTGTAGCAGTACATTTAAAAGAAACAGTTCCAGGTATATTTAGAGAAATACCTTTTGGAACTGGACATGTTAATTTTAATAAAATTATAAAAACAGCCTGGGATTTAGGAGTAAGAAAGTATGTTGCAGAATTTTGGTATGTAGGAAATGAAGATTGGATAGAAGTTTTAAAAGAAACTAAAATTTTTATGGATAATAAATTTAAAGCGGCAGTTCCTATAGTATAAATTTATAAAAGTAAATTAAAGAAAAAAATATAAGTAAATAATAATAATTAGGAATAAATTTTATAAAATTAAAAAGTTTAAAATATTACTGTTAAAAAGGAATAAATAAAGGAAAACATACATAAATTAAATATGTAGATATGCTATCAAATCTTTATTATATAATTTAAAGTAGTTAACTTTGTATTCCCTTCCTCATAATACAAAATTAACTAATACATAAAAAAATTATGGAGTAAAGATTTTTAACATATCAAAGGCTACTTTCATTATTGATAGTAGCCTTCTTAAAAAAAGTTTATTTATAAAAAATTAGGAGTTAACTTATGAAAGTTAACTCCTTAAATTTATTTTATGTCTAATAAATTTAATATACATTAACTAATGTCAGTAGAAAAATGTTTTTCATAATTAAAAAGTATATTTTTTACTTCATTACAATTAAGATCTTTGAATTTTTTTAAAAAAAATTAAGGAAACAAATTAATAAATATAACATAATATAAAGTAAAACAGTAAAATTAACTTTAAAACTAAAATACTAAGTTACTATAAAATAAAAATTAATGTAGATAATATATTAGAATTAAAGTTATTATAAAAAAGTTAAAAAAGGAGTTTTAGAATGCAAAATAAAAATTCTGGACAATTAGCTGGGATAGACATTAGTGCTTGGCAAGGTGAAATAGATTTTTTAAAAGTTAAAGAAAGTGGAGTAGATATTGTTTATATAAAAGCTACGGAAGGAGATTATTATACCGATGCAAAGTTAAAAATTTATTATGAAGGAGCTAAAAAGCACGGATTATTAGTTGGATTCTATCACTTTTTTAGACCTATAAACAAAAAAAATGCATTATCACAAGCACAATATTTTGTAAGTGTTATATCAGAGTTACGGCCAGATTGTAAATTGGCATTAGATATAGAAATAACTGAAGGATTAGATAAAAATTATTTATCTATCTTAGCAGAAATATTTTTGAGAGAAGTAAAAAGATTAAGTGGAGTAGATGTTATACTGTATACTTACACTTATTTTGCTAAAACTAAACTTGAAAAATCTTTGTCAATATATCCACTGTGGATAGCTGAATATGGAGTAGATACTCCAAAAGAAAATGGAATTTGGGATAGTTGGGTAGGTTTCCAGTATACAGATTCAGCATTAGTATCAGGAGTAAATGGGAATTGTGATAAAAATTCTTTTACTAAAGAAATTCTTTTAGATACTCATGCAATTATATCTAAAATAAAAAAGCCACAGCCAACTAATCCACCAGATAAATATATAACACATGTGGTTAAACCTGGTGAAAATTTAATTGGTATTGCAAAAAAATATGGCACAAACTATGCTTTATTAGCTTCCATTAATGGTTTAGTTGATACGAATTTTTTGAAAAAAGGTCAATTATTAAAAATACCAGTATGGTTAAGTAAACCTTCTGTAGATGAAACTTATATTGTGAAAAAGGGAGATACGCTAACTTCTATAGCATCAAGATTTGTTACAACAGTACAGAAATTAATTAAAGCTAATAATATAAAAGATGCTAATGTGATAAAAATTGGACAAATATTAAAAATATAAATTACTATTTAAAGAAAACCAATAGGTTAGGTATATAAAATACCTGAACTATTGGTTTTTTATATTTTTATTAAAGCAAAGGTTTCATTACTCTGTCTAATATTCCGTTTATTTCAGCAATAGCTAAACCAAAATTAGTTATATAAACGTTAGAGTCTTTGCAAAAATTTAATCTACTCATAACCTCAGCTCTGTTAAACATACATGCACCACAATGAATTACTAATTTAAATTCACTTAAATTAGTAGGAAAATCTTTGCCTGAGTAATTTTCAATAATAATTCCAGGGCAAATTTTACTTAGCCAACTAGGAAGTTTTTCACCAGCAATATCTCCTTTAAGTTTATGATGAGTACAGGCTTCTGCTATAAGTATTTTGTCACCTCTTTTAAGATTTTTTATTTCTTTTGCACCTTTATAAAATTCAATTAAATCACCTTTATTTTTAGCCATTAAAATAGAAAATGATGTTAAAGGAATATCTTTAGGAAGCTTTAAATTTACTATATTAAATATTTGAGAGTCTGTAATTACTAAATCAGGTTTTCCATTAAGCAACTCTAAAGAAGTATCTAAATTATCTAAAGTACACATTATAGGAATTCCACCATTATCTAAAATATCTCTTAAAGTTTGTACTTGAGGAAGAATAAGTCTCCCTTTAGGAGCTTGAATATCTTGAGGAGTTATTAACAATATTTTAGCACCTGTGAATAATTTATCCCCAATTAATTCACAATTATTAAGATTTTTTGGGGATATTTTTATTAGTTCTTCTTTTAATTGATAAATACCATTATTAGTAGTTGTACTTACTGTTACAAAAGGAATATTAAGTTTTTTACTTAATAACTTAGCAATTTCTTGTGGAGATTTTATAAACAAGTTATCCACAGATTTTAAATCGCATTTATTCAATACTCCAACCACTGGTTTATTCCCATTTACAAGTGATTTTAATAAATCTTTTCCATATAGTAATTCACAGGAAGTTGTGGATAACTTTTTATCTATAATAAAATCTTCATAAGAAAAAATTAGTAAAGCTACATCAGTTTTAGCAATAACTTCTTTAGTTTTATCTATTCTTAACTTACCAATTTCTCCTTCATCATCAATTCCAGCAGTATCTATAAATACTACTGGACCTATAGGTAAAAGCTCCATGGCTTTATATACTGGGTCAGTAGTTGTTCCTTTAAGTGAAGATACTAGTGAAATATTTTGACCTGTTAATGCATTGATAATACTGGATTTGCCTACATTTGTATTACCAAATAGAGCTATATGAAGTCTATTTCCTCTTGGTGTTTCATTCATAAAATTAATCAATCCTTTCAAAAGTTATAGAAAAATTTCTATAACTAAATATATGGAGTTGTTAAGATGTATTATGGGTATTATTAACATAAAATATTTAATGCATTTATAAAATATAGTAATGAATTAATTTTAGTTATAAGTTATAAGAATAATTGTTTTATATATTATAAGTTTAAATTAATAATAAACTTATAATAAAGAATTTTAGTAGTTCTATGATAGAAGTATTTTAAATATTAATATTTAAAATCTTAAATCTCTAGTACCATTAGCTATTTTTTCCACTTTCTTTTTAACTGAATTTCTGAAATTTTCATTGGGAAATCTATTAAGCGATTTTGCTATAAGTGCATTTCCTAACTTTCTAGTGTTATCCGTACCATAATCATCAATAAATTCTTTAAGCGTTATTAAAGCATTTGCTTCGCATACTGAATTTAATTCTCCACTTTTAGCAATAGTCATAAATCTATCTCCAGTTCTACCTTCTCTATAACAAGCAGTACAATAACTAGGTATATAACCACTTGTCATAAGGCTTTCAATCATTTCAACTGGTGATCTATGGTCAGCAAGTTCAAATTGAGGTTTTTCGTTAAGCTCTTTTTGGCTTTCCGCATATCCACCAACTCCAGTACAAGAGCCAGTACTAACTTGAGATACTCCAAGAGCTATAATTTCATCTCTAATTACAGGTTCTTCTCTTGTTGATAATATTAATCCAGCATAAGGTACCGCAAGTCTTAAGATAGCAACAATTTTTTTAAATTCATCATCTGACACAAGATGTGGATAGTTTTCAAGTTTAACATTTTCAGCTTTTTTTAATCTTGGAACAGATAAAGTATGTGGCCCAACCCCTGTATTTTTCTCTAAATCTTCAGCATGCATTAACATAGCAATTGTTTCAAATCTATGATCATAAAGTCCATATAAAACTCCCATTCCTACATCATCAATTCCAGCTTCTCTAGCTCTATGCATAGCAGTAGTATGATAATTATAATTATGTTTTGGACCACTTATATGAAGTTTTTCGTATGTATCTTTATGATAAGTTTCTTGGAATAATATATATGTTCCAATTTCAGCAGCCTTTAATTTTTTAAATTCATCAACAGTAGTTGCAGCTATATTAACATTAATTCTTCTTATTGAACCATTATCAAATTTAATTGAGTATATGGTCTTAATACAATCTAAAACATAATCTAGTGATGCATTTACTGGATCTTCACCAAGTTCAAGTGCAATTCTTTTATGTCCTAAACTTTCAAGAACTTTAACTTCTTCTATAAGTTCATCTTTATTTAATTTTTTCCTTTTTAGATTTTCATTACAATGTTTATATCCACAATAAGTACAATTATTAACACAATAATTACTTACATAAAGAGGTGCAAAAACAACAATTCTTTTACCATAAATTTTTTCTTTTACTTGTTTAGCAATAGCAAACATTTCTTTTATTAACTCATCATCTTTTAAGTTAAGAAGAATAGCTGCTTCTTTAGGTGTTAAACCTTCAGCTTTTTTACTTTTCTCTAAAATTCTTAAAACTAAATCCTTATCCTTAGCTAAATCTTCACTTTCATTTATGATCTGCCAAATTTCATCATTTTTTATAAAACTTTCAGCCGTATATTTCTGATTATCTTCTAAGGTAAACATATAAAATCTCCTTTCCTTAAGTAATAACTTAAGAACAAATTATTTATAACCTAACAATATAAATAATCATTAAATAATATAAGTTCTATAAAAATAAAAAAAGTTGAAAATATATTAAATAAATTTATTAAGATTTATATTAATTTATAAAATGTGAGAAATTAATTGTAAGTAGGCTTTTTTAGATATTATAAAAATAAGTCATAATCATAATTAATGTCTCAGGATAATATTTATAATAACTGATATTTTTCCTTTTTTATTTAGAAAAGTTCTTTATAATTAGATATTTATATTGTTTGGAAAGTCTCAATTGAAAGAAAATAACTTTCAACAAAGAACTATTACAAGTATACAAGAAAAAAAATAAAAATAGAATGTTTATTTTTACAAAAATGACTTTAAATTCAATAAAAGTGTCTTTATATGAAGAAAATTTTATTTCAAAATAGATATTAGCAATATAATATATTCAATGTGATAAAATATATTATATAGATCTATAAAAAGGAGTGATATTTATGAAAGCTGAAATAATATCAATAGGAACCGAAATCCTTTTAGGAGATATAGTAAATACTAATGCACAATTTCTTTCTAAAGAATTAGCTAACTTAGGTATAGATGTATATCATCAAAGTGTAGTTGGTGATAATGAAGAAAGAATACTTAAGGCTTTTAATGATGCATTTAAAAATTGTGATTTAATTATAACTACAGGTGGACTTGGACCTACAAAAGATGATTTAACTAAAGAATTAGCTGCTAAATACTTAGGTAAAGAATTAGTTCTTCATAAGCCATCTTTAGATTATATTGAAGATTATTTTAAAAAACTTGGCAAAATTCCAAGTGATAGTAATAGAAAGCAAGCGTATTTTCCTAATGATGCTATAGTTATGGATAATCCAAATGGAACAGCACCAGGAGCTATAATTAAGAATGAACAAAAAACAATTATAGTACTACCAGGACCACCAAAGGAAATGAAACCTATGTTTAATAATTTTGTAGTACCTTATTTAATTAAATTTACAAATTCCATTTTAGTATCAAAAACCTTAAGAGTTTTTGGAGTTGGAGAATCATCAATGGAAAAAGTGGTTGAGGATTTAATTGAAAATCAGACTAATCCAACCATAGCTCCATATGCAAAAGATGTTGATGTAATACTTAGAATAACAGCTAAAGCAAAGGATAAAGAAGAGGCAGATAAACTTATAAAACCATTAGAATTTGAAATAAGAAAAAGACTAGGAGATAATATATATGGTGAAGGTGAAACTACATTAGAAGATATATTAGGAGAAATGTTAGTTAATAAAAAACTTACTATAGCTACAGCTGAATCATGTACAGGTGGTATGGTAGCTTCAACTTTGATAAACTATCCAGGGATTTCAGATGTTTTCAAGGAAGGTATTATTACTTACTCTAATGAATCTAAAATGAAAATGATAGGAGTTAAGCAAGAAACTTTAAATAATTTTGGTGCAGTAAGTAAGGAAACAGCTAAAGAAATGGCTGAAGGAATAGCAAAATTAGCAAATACTAAAATAGGAGTTTCAACTACAGGAATTGCAGGTCCAAGTGGTGGAACTAAAGAAAAACCAGTAGGACTTGTATATGCTGGATTATATATAAATGGAGAAGTAAAGGTAAAAAAATTTAATTTTGAAGGCAACAGACAAAAAATTAGAATAAGAACTGTAATGAATGTGTTAGATTGGATTAGAAGAGAAATTCAAAATATAAAATAATTTATAATGACTATATATAAGTATTTAATTATAATCTTAATAGTGCATTTTAAAATAAAATGTACTATTTTTACTTAATATCTGATATGAATAGTCCTATTAAGTAAATTTTCATAGGCGAAATTTTAAACAACTAAGTTTATTAGAAATAGGTTAAAGATTACAAGTAAATAAGGCAATTTATCTTTAAGCATGAAGTATGTAAGATATCAAGAAATATGGTATATTAATTAATATAATAATGAATTAAAAGCCATAGTAAGAAAAAATTATTAATATATAATAAAAAATAATGAGTAATATTTAAAAATTAAAATATTACTCATATTATAC
>NZ_WHJC01000052.1 GCF_009295725.1 Clostridium tarantellae | reverse complement strand
CATAAATAATTAATTAATTAAGTATAAATTTATAATATAATAGTGAAATTTTTTAAATGATTTATAATTCATTATATGCTAATTTTAAATGAATTTAGTTGGAAAATAAATTTATAAAAATCATTATACATGTTGACTATATTAATAGATAAGACTATAGTATTTATATAGAATTAAATTAAGAAAATGTTTATGAGAAGAAGTAGTAAATCTAAAAACAGACATACAGAGAGTTACATAATGGTGAGAGTGTGATAGTTATGTTTAGAATGAATGGATCTTTGAAATGCTTAGAGGAATTTTAAGTATTCTAAGCCGTATGCTAACGTTAAAGCATTGAGAGGCAAATATAGAAGAATCTAATAATTTGCAATAATAGGTGGTACCGCGATAGTTCGCCCTATGAATATATTTTATATGTTCATAGGGATTTTTTTATTCTTTAGGAAATTATAGTTTTGAGAATCTGTGGATAACTTTAATTAAAGTGCCGAAGGCGGTCTGCGAAGCAGATTTTGTTCTTTAAATTAATTTTTAGAAAAATCATTTATGTATTAAATGTTGAGATATTTAATATTAAGGAGGAAAAAGAAATGGAAAACAATAAAAAAATTATTTTTAGTGGAATTCAACCATCAGGTAATTTAACTTTAGGAAATTATTTAGGAGCTTTAAAAAATTGGGTTAAGCTTCAAGATGAATATGATTGCTTTTTTTGTGTAGTTGATTTACATGCTATAACAGTAAAACAAGTACCAGCAGACTTAAGAAAAAGAACTTTAGAAGTATTAGCTATTTATATGGCTGCAGGAATTGACCCAGATAAAAACACTTTATTTATACAATCTCATGTGCCAGCTCATAGCGAAGCCGCATGGTTATTAACTTGTAATTCTTATATGGGTGAACTGAGTAGAATGACTCAATTTAAAGATAAATCTCAAAAACATGGAGAATCAATACCTGTAGGATTATTTACTTATCCTGTACTTATGGCAGCAGATATATTATTATATAATACTGATTTAGTACCAGTTGGTAGTGATCAAAAGCAACATTTAGAATTAGCAAGAGATTTAGCTTCAAGATTTAATAATTCATATAGCCCAACATTTAAAGTACCAGATCCTTATATACCACCAGTAGGTGCTAGAATAATGAATCTACAAGAGCCAGCTAAAAAAATGTCTAAATCAGATGAAAATCAAAATAGTTATATTTTAATAATGGATTCACCAGAGATTATAAGAAAAAAAATAGCTAGAGCTGTAACAGATAGTATAGGCGTAGTAAATTATACTGATGAGCAACCAGGCGTTAAAAATTTAATAAATATTATATGTGCAATTAAGGGATATACTCCAGAGGAAGTTGTAGAAATGTATAAGAATAAAGGCTATGCAGACTTTAAAAAGGATGTAGCTGAAATAATCGTAGAAGAATTAACTCCTCTTCAAGAAAAAGTTAATTCTATATTAAAAAATAAAAAAGATTTAGAAGAAGTTTATAAAAAAGGTGCTGAAAAAGCAAATTATGCAGCATTAAAAATATTAAGAAAAATGCAAAAGAAAATAGGATTAATTCCTAGAGCTTAATAAAAGTAATAAATAAACCTAGAATTTTTTATATTTCTAGGTTTATTTATTAAGTGGATTTAACTATAGATTGCTAATATGATAAGTTATATATTTTAAGGTATGTTTATGCTAAGGTATAATTAAGGAGCTGATTTAGAGAATGTCTGATAAAAGAATATTAATAGTGGATGATGAAGAGCATATTAGGGAATTAATAAAATTTAATTTGCAAAAAAATGGGTATGGTGTTATTTTAGCTTCAGATGGTAAAGAAGCATTAGAAATTATAAAAAGCAAGAGAATAGATTTAATTTTATTAGATTTAATGTTACCTGAAGTAGATGGACTTGAAGTTTGTAAAGAAATAAGAAGGGATAGTATTATTTCAAATGTTCCTATAATAATGATTACAGCTAAAGGTGAGGAAGCTGATAAAATACTAGGGTTAGAACTTGGTGCAGATGATTATATAACTAAACCTTTTTCTATAAGAGAGTTAATGGCTAGAGTAAAAGCACTTTTAAGAAGAAGTAATTCCAAAAAAGATGAATTAATAGTTACCTTTGGAGAATTAGTAGTTAATTTTCAAAATAGGGAAGTTAAAAAATTAAGTGTAAAGGTTGACTTAACTTTAAAGGAATTTGAGATTTTAAAACTTTTAATACAAAATAAAGGGAAAATAATTACAAGAGAAATACTTTTAGATAAAGTATGGGGATATGAATATATAGGTGAAACTAGAACTGTAGATGTTCATATAAGACATTTGAGAAAAAAAATAGAAAAAGATGATAAAAATCCTCAATATATACAAACTATTAGAGGAGTAGGATATAAATTTATATATGAAGAATTTTAATTAACAAAACATTGTGAAAATATACAATTAGATATTTAACATATTAATATACATAAAAACAGCTTATATTATTTAAAATAAAATTTAAATAATATAAGCTGTTTTTTATTTTTGAAATTATGGTAATTAAAATATTTGAATAGCTTTAATTAAATTACCTAAAATAGTTTACAAGTGAAATTTGGTAGAAAGTATAATCCTTTTAATATAATTAAGCATATACTGAAAAGGATAGAAATAAAAGGAAAAAGGAGTTTTGTAATGCAGATACGTAAAGATAGATTTGATTCGGAACAATCTAAAATAGTACGTGTTTCTGGAAAGGGTTCAGAAGCATGGTTAGATATGCAGGTTAATTTTAACAACAAGGATATTAATATAGGTTCATCAATTTCAGGTAAAGTAACAGATTCAAATAATAATGGAATTGAAGGTGCCATAGTAAAATTAATGGATGAAAATTTACAACCATTAAGTAATGCTATGACAGATGAAAATGGTAATTATATAATAACTTCAATACCTTATAGTAATACTTATACTATGATGGCTATATCAGAAGGAAAAGAATTAAAACAAATACCCGTCTTTACAATATCTTTAGGAGAAAACAAAATAATTAATTTCACATTACAATCAGATACTAATGTTAATTTAGGAATAATAAGTGGAACCTTATTAGATATAAATTCAAGGGGTATAACTGGAGCTATAATTTTATTATATGATATAGAGAATGGTATAGAAAATTTAAAAGCAATAACTTATACAGATACTTCAGGAATTTTTGTGTTTAATGAATTAATGACAGGTAATTATAAAATTAAAATTACAGCATTAGGTTATAAATATGAAGAATTATCTATTAAGGTTAATGTAGGTGAAATAACAACAACTTCAAAAGTTTTATATGAAAATCCAG
The DNA here is from genome assembly GCF_009295725.1 of Clostridium tarantellae. GTDB lineage: Bacteria > Bacillota > Clostridia > Clostridiales > Clostridiaceae > Sarcina > Sarcina tarantellae. The sequence goes on along the minus strand of NZ_WHJC01000052.1, from coordinate 12,753 downwards.
AAGCACCTGATGGAATTATATCTGGAACTATAACAGATAGTATGAATAATACAGTAGAAAATGCGGATGTTATGCTTTACAGTATAAATGAAAATAATGAGCTTAATCCTATGGCATTTGCAAAAGCAAATTCAAAAGGATTATATACCTTTATTAATGTACCACCAGGAGATTATTTAATTAAGTCTAATCAATCAGAACTAATAATAATAGAAAGTTTAACAGAGCCATTTAGTTTAGAAGCAAGTTCATTATTCTCTTATAATAATGAACCTATCATAACTTATAATGTTAATGCAACCTTTAATGAATTTGAAAGTTTTTCAGTACAATCTATTAATAAAAAATATTTAGATATTACTAGTGATTTACCTAAAGTAAAAAATTTGAAAAATGCTTCTATTTTAGTGAGATTTAAAACTAATAATTCTACAGATGTAATGACTTTATTTAGTGCATCTCAATCCACTCACTCTTCTAAAGAATTGGCTTTAATATTAAATGGAGGCATAATTAATGGCCATATAAGAGGGGATAATTCTAGTATAAATATTAAAAGTATAGAAAAGTATTCAGATGGAATTTGGCATATAGTTATAATGACTTTAGGACCTACTGGAGTAGTTATATATGTAGATGGTAAAAAAGTGGCTGAATCTAATACAGTAATAAATTTTACAAGCATTGCTTCTTTAGATTCTATGAATATAGGAAGAAATTTAGATGATAAACCAGAAGGCGAATGGTTTTATATGGGTAATATAGGATATGTAGATATATTTAATAGAGTATTAGAAGTAGATGAAATTACAAAATTAAGTAATATGACAATTACAGTAGGGTACTTTAATATACCTTTTATAGATTTTTCTTTAAAAACCGATAAACAAATTATAGTAGATAAACAGTCAGGGGTATATTTAGGCCATCCTTCTACAGTTTTATTAGATGATGAGAAAACCATGTATGTGGTTTATCCTAATGGTCATGGAAAAGGACCAGTGATTATGAAGAAAAGTATGGATGCTGGATTAACTTGGTCAGATAGATTGCCAACCCCATCTAGTTGGGCTTCTAGTGAAGAAACTCCAGTATTATATAAAATAAAAAAACCAGATGGAACAATGAGAATACAAATGATATCTGGTGTACCTAGAAGTGCAGCTGGAGGTTTTAGAACAGCTTATTCAGATGATTTAGGAATCACATGGAGTGAATTTATTCACAGATTTCCAGTTGGAAAATATCAAGGAATAGTGGCTCATGCTAGTTTAACACAATTAAAAAAAGCTGATGGTTCCTGGGATAATAAATGGATGGGAATATTTCATGATGGAACATTTAATAACTGGAAAACTTATTTAAGTTTTGATGCTGATGGAAATGAAATGTGGACAGAACCAGCAAGATTGTTAGAGCCACATAATACTATAGAGAAAGCAGCACAGTTATGTGAGATTGAAACTCTAAGATCACCAGATGGTAATCAATTAGCATTACTATGTAGGTGTCAAGCAAAACGGCATAATTCTATGATAGCATTTTCTAATGATGAAGGTGAAACTTGGACAGAACCAAGAGAATTACAAGGAGCTTTAATGGGTGAAAGACATAAAGCAACTTATGATCCTATATCAGGAAGATTATTAATTTCTTTTAGAGAAATAATAAGAGATCCTAATAAAACAGGAGATATATATAACTGGGTAGCTGGTGATTGGGTAGGATGGGTTGGAACCTATGAGGATTTAGTTCGTAATAGAGAAGGTCAATATAGAATTAGATTTATTGAAGATTTTACTCCATCTGTTAAATCTGGTGATTGTGGATATGCAGGTAATGAGGTAATTAGTGATGGAACATTTATATTAACTTCCTATGGTTATTGGGAGCCTACCTATGATAAGCCATATATAAAGACTATAAGATTAAAATTAGAAGATTTAGATAATTTTAACTTTGATAATAATATGGAAATATTTGAATTTGCTAAAGATTTTTCTAATATTCAAGGAAATAATGGATGGTATTATAAAGAATTTGCTAATGGAGCATATAAAGATTTAATTTATAATACTAGTATAGGTAATGGGATATGGCAAGGAACTCATGAGTGGTGTAGAGTTTATAAACCATCTATTTTACATCCTGGTACTAATCAAGATGTAGTATTAGCATTTAAATGTCCTAGTAGTGGAAAAATAAAAATTAATGCTAATGTGAAAAAAGCTAATATTAAAAGTGGTGATGGGGTAAAAGCCAATATTAAGTATAATAATATTATAATATGGCCAACGAATATGGATTGGCAATTAATAAGTTATAATAATGCTACTGGATATAATCAAGATTTAACAATAGCAGTAAAAAAAGATGATTATATATATTTCACAATTAATAATAATGGCAATGGTGATATATCACAGGATAATACTTTTTGGAATCCTAAAATAGAATATATAAGTTATGATATATCAGTAGCTCTTAATAAACCTGTAACATCAAGTCCATCAGAAACTGCTTATGGTAGAGGGCCTGATAAGGGTAATGATGGAGATTTAAACACTAGATGGTGTGCAAATAGTGGAGAGGCTTATCATTGGTGGCAAGTGGATTTGTTAGATTTTTATGATATTAATCAAGTGGAAATTATATGGCAATATAATGAAGTTTATGGTTTTGCAATAGAAGTTTCAAGTGATAATAAGTTTTGGAGAGTTGCTTTTGATAATGCAAGTAACTTGAAAAAAGAACAAGTATCTTTAATAAACTTAAATGAAAAGAGTATTAGATATGTAAAGATTCAAATGAAGAGTTTGCCAAATGAAAAAGTATACCCATCATTTTTTGAATGCAATGTATTTGGAAATTTAGCTGATATATTTGAATTTGATAAGGACTTTTCTAATATTCAAGGAAATAAAGGATGGTATTATAAAGAATTTGTTAATGGAGAATATAAAGATTTAACTTATAATACCAGTATAAATAATGGTATATGGCAAGGAAGTCATGAATGGTGTAGAATATATAAGCCATCTATGTTACATCCAGGTCCAACTCAAGATATAGTGTTAGCATTTAAATGTCCTAAGAATGGTAGAATAAATATTACAAGCGTAGTGAAAAAAGCTAATACTAGCTCTGGAAATGGTATAAAAGTTAATATTAAATATAATAATATGAAAATTTGGCCTATAGATAATGAATGGCAATCAATAAAATATAATGATTCTGTTGGATATAATCAAGATACAACAATAGAAATAGAAAAAGATGGAATGATATATTTTACTGTTAATAATAATGGAAATGGAGATATAGGACAAGATAATACTTTTTGGAATCCTAAAATAGTATATGTAAATGATAATGTTACAACTTTAAATATGCAAGGATTGCATGGCTTTATTGGTAGTAAAGATAAACATTATTTAAAAGAACAATATAGTGAAATAATTAAAGAAAGTGAAAATAAAGAATGGAATATAATTGCATGGAAAGGAGAAAAAATAAATAATGAAATAATATTATGGACAGAAAATAATGATATTAGTAGTGTTTATGTTAAAGCTACTGATTTAAAAGATAGCAATGGAAATATAATATCTCAGGAAAATATATCTTTTAACTTCTTAAAATATGTACATGCAGAAGGAAGTATGATTCCAGATATATTAGACAATATTAATACTTTAAGTATAAAAGCTAAGGATATTCAGCCATTATGGATAACAATAAAAATTCCTAATGGTGCTACATCAGGTAAATATACAGGAGAAATAGGGGTATATTCTTCTAGTTCAGATACTATCAAATTTACTATTAAGTTAGAAGTTTTAAATATGGAATTACCAGCTCCAGATAATTGGGATTTTCATTTAGATTTATGGCAAAATCCATATTCAGTAGCTAGATATTTTAATGTTCCTTTATGGTCTACAGAGCATATAAATTATTTAAAACCACATTTAAAACTACTGAAATCAGCAGGACAAAAAGTAATAACTACAACAATAATGAAAGATCCATGGAATTCTCAAACCTATGATCCTTATGGTGGTATGGTAAAATGGACAAAAAATACTAATGGAACATTTACTTTTGATTTTACTGATTTTGATATATATGTTCAGTTATGTATTGATATAGGTATTAAAAAACAAATAAATTGTTATAGTATGGTTCCTTGGGATAATAGAGTTTTTTATTTTGATAAAGTACAGAATAAAGAAGTAAGTCAAAGTTTTACTCCAGGAAGTGTTGATTGGATAAATATTTGGAAACAATTTATTAATGCTTTTGTAGCTCATGTTAAAACTAAAGGTTGGGAATCTATAACTTATATAGCTATGGATGAAAGACCTTTAAATGATATGAAGGCTGTAATGAATCTTCTTAGAAATACTCCTCTTAGAATTTCAGGCGCTATGAACTATGGTAATGTAAGTGATTTAGTAGATAATATTCATGATATTTCTCTTGCTCTTTGGGAAGTAACAGATGAGTTTTATCATATTATAGAACACAGAAGAGCATTAGGACTTATTACTACCTATTATGTGTGTACAGGAGTATATCCAAATACTTTTACTAAATCTAAACCAGGTGAAGCTGTTTGGCTTGGATGGAATACTGCAAAATATAAAGCTGATGGATTTTTAAGATGGGCATATGATAGTTGGGTTAAAGATCCATTAATTTCTACAGATCATGTAAAATTTGAGTCTGGAGATTGTTTTTTAGTTTATCCAGATGCTAGAAGTTCTGTAAGATTTGAAAGATTAATAGAAGGAATTCAAGATTGTGAAAAGATTACCCAACTGTTAAAAATTTATCCAGAATGGATGTTTGAAATTGAAAAAATTCTTAAAGCATTAAAAGGTGGTTCTGGTGACTATTCAGTTGATTATGGACAAGAAGTTTCCATTGCTAAAGAAAAGTTTAATAATATAGTTAGAAGAATAATAGTGGGAGAAAAACCATTAGTACCAATATCTATTGATAAACCAGCTACATCAAGTCCCTCAGAAGCTGATTTTGGAAGAGGCCCTGAAAAAGGAAATGATGGGAATTTAAATACTAGATGGTGTGCAAATAGTGGAGAGGTTTATCATTGGTGGCAAGTTGATTTGATGGATTTTTACGATATTAGTGCAGTAGAAATTATATGGGAGAAAAAAGAAACTTATGGTTTTGCCATAGAAGTTTCTGCTGATAATATTTCTTGGAGAGTTGCCTTTGATAATACAAGTAATTTAAAACAAGAACAAGTATCCTCAATAAATCTAAGTGAAAAGAATATAAGATATGTAAAAATTCAAATGAAGAGCTTGCCAAATGATAAGGTATATGCATCATTTATTGAATGTAATGTATTTGGAGTTTTATCCAATATATATGAATTTGCTAAAAGTTTTTCTAATATTCAAGGAAATAATGGATGGTATTATAAAGAATTTGCTAATGGAGCATATAAAGATTTAATTTATAATACTAGTATAGGTAATGGGATATGGCAAGGAACTCATGAATGGTGTAGAATTTATAAACCAGCTATGTTACATCCTGGTACTAATCAAGATGTAGTATTAGCCTTTAAATGTCCTAAGAGTGGAAGAATAAATATTAGTGGTAATGTTAAAAAAGAAAATATCTTAGGAGGAGATGGAGTAAAAGTTAATATCAAATATAATAATAATAAAGTATGGCCATTAGATAATGAGTGGCAACTAATAAAATATAATGATGATATTGGATATAATCAGGATATAACATTAGATGTAGAAAAAGATGGAGTTGTATATTTTACTGTTAATAACAGTGGAAATGGAGAAATAGGACAAGATAATACTTTTTGGAATCCTAAAATAGTGTATGTAAGCTATGAATTTTCAGCCTTGAGTTTACAAGGTTTCTTTGGTAGCAAAGATAAACATTATTTAAATGAACAATATAGTGAAATAATTCAAGAAAGTACAAATAAGCAATGGGATATAGTAGGGTGGAAAGGAGAAAAAATAACTAGTGAGATAATATTATGGACAGATAATGATGATATTAGTAGTGTTTATGTTAAAGCTACTGATTTGAAGGATAATAATGGGAATATAATAGCGCAGGAAAATATAACTTTTAACTTCTTAAAATATGTGCAAGCAGAAGGAAGTATGATTCCAGATATATTAGATAATGTTAGTACTGTAACCATAAAAGCTAAGAGTATTCAACCACTATGGGTAACTATAAAAATTCCTAATAATGCTATGGTAGGTAAATATATGGGACAAATAGCTGTATATGGTGCTAATATAGATACAATTAATTTTACAATTAATTTAGAAATTTTAAATATGGAATTGCCAGCTTCAGATAATTGGACTTTCCATTTAGATTTATGGCAAAATCCATATGCAGTAGCTAGATATTTTAATGTTCCTTTATGGTCTACAGAGCATATAAATTATTTAAAACCACATTTAAAATTATTAAAATCAGCAGGACAAAAAGTAATAACTACAACAATAATGAAGGACCCATGGAATTCTCAAACCTATGATCCATATGATGGAATGGTAAAATGGACTAAAGAAACTATTGGAACACTTACTTTTACTTTTAACTATACTGATTTTGATAGATATGTTCAGTTATGTATGGAGGTAGGAATTAAAAATCAAATAAATTGCTATAGCATGGTTCCTTGGAATAATAGAGTTTTTTATTTTGATAGAGCACAAAACAAAGAGGTAAGTCAAAGTTTTACTCCAGGAAGTGCTGATTGGACAACTATATGGAAGCAATTTATTACTTCTTTTGTTTCATATCTTAAAACAAAAGGATGGGAAAATATAACTTATGTAGCTATGGATGAAAGACCTACGGCTACTATGAATGCCGTTTTTAATTTACTTCAAGGAACTCCATTAAAAATTTCAGGAGCTATGGCATATGATCATGTAAGTTATGTGAATAGTAAAATTCATGATATCTCTATTGCTATGAGAAATGTAGAAAATGAAGCAGAAGTGGCTATGTTAATGAAGAATAGAAGAAATATGGGATTTAATACAACTACCTATTTAGCAACTGGAGATTATCCTAATTCGTTTACTAAATCTAATCCAGCTGAATCAGCGTGGATTGGTTGGTATACTAGTAAACTTGATGCAGATGGTTTCTTAAGATGGGCCTATGATAGTTGGGTTGAAGATCCGTTAGTTTCTACAGATCACGTAAAATTTGAATCAGGGGATTGTTTTCAAGTATATCCTGAAAGAAGTTCTGTAAGATTTGAGAGACTAATAGAGGGTATACAGGATAATGAAAAAATAAGATATATAATGAAAAATCATAGTGATTGGCAGTTTGAAGTGAATAAAATATTAAATAGTTTACAGAGAGGAAAAAGTTTAGGAGATGGAGTAGATTTTGGAGTAGAAGTAAATACTGCCAAAAAATCTTTAGAGAAGATAGTTAGAAGAATATTAGCAGGTGAAAAGCCAGCAGTATCAATATCTATTAATAAACCAGCCACATCAAGTCCATCAGAGGCTGCTTATGGTAGAGGACCTGAAAAAGGAAATGATGGAGCTTTAAATACTAGATGGTGTGCAAATACTGGAGAAGCTTATCATTGGTGGCAAGTTGATTTAATGAATTCTTATGATATTAGTGCAGTGGAAATTGTATGGGAGAAAAATGAGGCTTATGGTTTTGCCATAGAAGTTTCATCTGACAATGCATCATGGAAAACTGTTTTTGATAATACTAATAATTTGAAAAAGGAACAAGTATCTTCAATAAACCTAAGTGAAAAAAATGTAAGATATGTAAAGATTCAAATGAAGAGTTTACCATCAATATATGTTTATGCATCCTTCTTTGAATGTAATGTATTTGGAACTTTATCAAATTAAAGGTTTTTAATATATTTAAAAACTAAGAGCTTATACTAGTTAATTTAAAAAAATTTAATTAGTATATGCTCTTTTTCTTTGTTAATTAATATAGATAATATAAAATTAGAAATTTTATAAAGCATAATCATTTTAAATTATTATGCATATATTAAAAAGAGTAAAAATAAAGGAAAAAAAGGAGTTCCATAATGCAGATACGTAAAGATAGATTTAATTCAGAACAATCTAAGATAGTACATGTTTCTGGAAAAGGTTCAGAAGCATGGTTAGATATGCAGGTTAATTTTAACAATAAAGATATTAATATAGGTTCATCAATTTCAGGTAAAGTAATAGATTCAAATAATAATGGAGTTGAAGGTGCCATAGTAAAATTAATGAATGAAAATTTACAACCATTAAGTAATACTATGACAGATGAAAATGGTAATTATACAATAACTTCAATACCTTATAGCAATGCTTATACTATGATGGTTATATCAGAAGGAAAAGAATTAAAACAAATACCAGTTTTTACAATATCTTTGGGAGAAAATAAAATAATTAATTTTACATTACAATCAGATACTAATGTTAATTTAGGAATAATAAGTGGAACTTTATTAGATATAAATTCAAAGGGGATATCTGGAGCTATAATATTATTATATGGTGTAGAGAATGGTATAGAAAATTTAATTGCCATAACTTATACAGATACTGCAGGAATTTTTGTATTTAATGAATTAATGACAGGAAATTATAAAGTTAAAATTACAGCATTAGGTTATAAATATGAAGAGTTATCTGTTATGGTGAATGTAGGTGAAATAACAACAACTTTAAAAGTCTTATATGAAAATCCAGAAGCACCAGATGGAATTATATCTGGTGCTATAACAGATAGTATGAACAATACAGTAGAAAATGCTGATGTTATGCTTTATCGTATAAATGAAAATAATGATCTTAATCCTATGGCATTTACAACAGCAAATTCAAAAGGATTATATACCTTTATTAATGTACCACCAGGAGATTATTTAATTAAGTCTAATCAATCAGAATTAATAACAATAGAAAGTTTAAAACAACCATTGCAGCTAGAAGATGGATCGTTATTATCTGTTAAAGATATAAATACATTTGAATTCAGTAAGGGTTTTTCAAAGATTCAAGGTAGTAATGGTTGGTATTATAAAGAATTTGTAAATGGTGAATATAAAGATTTAAATTATAATATTAGTATAGGTAATGGAGTATGGCAAGGAACTCATGAATGGTGTAGAATTTATGAACCATCTATGTTACATCCAGGACCAACACAAGATATAGTATTGGCATTTAAATGTCCTAGCAGTGGGAAAATAAAAATTTCAGGCAATGTGAAAAAAGCTAATCTTGGAGGCGGTGATGGAGTAAAAGTTAATATTAAGCATAATAGTATTAAATTGTGGCCACTAGATAAAGAATGGCAAGTTATACAATATAATGATTCTGTAGGATATAATCAAAACATAACAGTAATTGTACAAGAAAATGATTATATATATTTTACAATTAACAATAATGGTAGTGGAAATATATCTCAAGACAATACTTTTTGGAATCCTGTTATAAACTATGTAGTAGAAGATCAGTTATTTAAAGAGTTTAACGTATTTAGCACAGAGCAGGATGGATATGCAACCACAAGAATACCAGGAATAGTAGCCACATCTAATGGAACTTTAATAGCTTATTGTGAAGGAAGAAGTAGTGGATCAGATTGGGCAACTATGGATTTGGTAATTAAAAGAAGCACAGATGGAGGAGAAACTTGGAGTGAGCCTATAGTATTATTTGATGGAATAAATACAGGAAAGACCTACAATAATCCTGTAATGATAGCAGATAAAAATAGTGGATTAGTACACTTAGTATATTGTATAGGATATGCAACAGCTTATTATGTTAAAAGTTTAGATCATGGAGTTAATTGGTCTACTCCAGTGGATATTACAGCAACCTTTAATGAATTTAAAACGGAATATAATTGGGTGGTTATTGCTGCAGGGCCAGGTCATGGAATTCAATTGAAAAATGGAAGATTAATTATACCTGTATGGCTTGCATTGAATAAAAGTCATGCTCCATCAGTTACTTCTGTAATTTATAGTGATGATAAAGGAGTAACATGGAAAAGAGGGGAAATTATAAAAGGTGAAGATTATATGCCAGACCCTAATGAAACTACAGCAGTTGAATTAATGGATGGTTCAGTACTTTTAAATATGAGAAATAAAAGTTCAGAGAAAAAAAGAGCAGTAACTATAAGTAAAGATGGAGTAAATAATTGGTCAACACCAAAGCTTCATGAAGATTTAGATGATGCAGTATGCTTTGCAAGTATGATAAGACTTACAGGAAATGATGAATATTATAATAATAGAATATTATTTAGTAATATAAACAATACAGCAGGAAGAAGTAATCTTACTATAAAAGTATCTATGGATGAAGGAAACACATGGGAAATTACTAGAACCATTTATGCAGGTGGAGCAGCATATTCAGATTTAGCAGTAAGTGGGGATAAAAAAGAAATATATTGTTTATATGAAAAAGATGGCTACAATAAATTAGTTTTAGCGAAATTTAATTTAGAATGGATAACTATGGATAAACAAAAATTAAATCCAATAAATGATATAAGTAAAATAGTATATCCAACTAGTAGTAATATAGTGTTAACTGAAGAATGGAATTCATTAGATAAATGGAATATTGCAGGACAAGGACAAGTAAATTTAACAGATATGAATACCCTTAGTATGTATAGTAATAATGGTAATAATACTTCAATTACAAACAGGCATTTAAATATAAGATCTAAATATAGTATAGAATTTAAGGCTAGGTTTAAAGATTTTGTAGCGGGAACTTTAGGAGCTAATGTAACTTTAGGAACTAAAGTTTGTGATGGAAAATATAGATTAATGTTAGATTTTAAACCAAATGGAGTATATGCTATAACAGGCTTAGGAACCTGGGAAAGTATAAAAAATGTAACCATAAATAATGACTGGAATATATGGAGAGTTGAAGTTGATAATGGAAATGCAACCTTATATGTGAATAATGAATTGATGACCACATTTACTTTAGCATTAAGAGCATCTAATGATTTAGTAGAACATTGGATTAATGGATTATCAAATGATGTATCAGAAATAGAAGAAGAATATTTTAAATTATATTATGAATCAGAAGAAACTTTTAAAGAGTTTAATGTATTTAGCACAGAACAGGATGGATATGCAACCACAAGAATACCAGGAATAGTAGCCACATCTAATGGAACTTTAATAGCTTATTGTGAAGGAAGAAGTAGTGGGTCAGATTGGGCAACTATGGATTTGGTAATTAAAAGAAGCACAGATGGAGGAGAAACTTGGAGTGAGCCTATAGTATTATTTGATGGAATAAATACAGGAAAGACCTACAATAATCCTGTAATGATAGCAGATAAAAATAGTGGATTAGTACACTTAGTATATTGTATAGGATATGCAACAGCTTATTATGTTAAAAGTTTAGATCATGGAGTTACTTGGTCTACTCCAGTGGATATTACAGCAACCTTTAATGAATTTAAAACGGAATATAATTGGGTGGTTATTGCTGCAGGGCCAGGTCATGGAATTCAATTGAAAAATGGAAGATTAATTATACCTGTATGGCTTGCATTGAATAAAAGTCATGCTCCATCAGTTACTTCTGTAATTTATAGTGATGATAAAGGAGTAACATGGAAAAGAGGGGAAATTATAAAAGGTGAAGATTATATGCCAGACCCTAATGAAACTACAGCAGTTGAATTAATGGATGGTTCAGTACTTTTAAATATGAGAAATAAAAGTTCAGAGAAAAAAAGAGCAGTAACTATAAGTAAAGATGGAGTAAATAATTGGTCAACACCAAAGCTTCATGAAGATTTAGATGATGCAGTATGCTTTGCAAGTATGATAAGACTTACAGGAAATGATGAATATTATAATAATAGAATATTATTTAGTAATATAAACAATACAGCAGGAAGAAGTAATCTTACTATAAAAGTATCTATGGATGAAGGAAACACATGGGAAATTACTAGAACCATTTATGCAGGTGGAGCAGCATATTCAGATTTAGCAGTAAGTGGGGATAAAAAAGAAATATATTGTTTATATGAAAAAGATGGCTACAATAAATTAGTTTTAGCGAAATTTAATTTAGAATGGATAACTATGGATAAACAAAAATTAAATCCAATAAATGATATAAGTAAAATAGTATATCCAACTAGTAGTAATATAGTGTTAACTGAAGAATGGAATTCATTAGATAAATGGAATATTGCAGGACAAGGACAAGTAAATTTAACAGATATGAATACCCTTAGTATGTATAGTAATAATGGTAATAATACTTCAATTACAAACAGGCATTTAAATATAAGATCTAAATATAGTATAGAATTTAAGGCTAGGTTTAAAGATTTTGTAGCGGGAACTTTAGGAGCTAATGTAACTTTAGGAACTAAAGTTTGTGATGGAAAATATAGATTAATGTTAGATTTTAAACCAAATGGAGTATATGCTATAACAGGCTTAGGAACCTGGGAAAGTATAAAAAATGTAACCATAAATAATGACTGGAATATATGGAGAGTTGAAGTTGATAATGGAAATGCAACCTTATATGTGAATAATGAATTGATGACCACATTTACTTTAGCATTAAGAGCATCTAATGATTTAGTAGAACATTGGATTAATGGATTATCAAATGATGTATCAGAAATAGAAGAAGAATATTTTAAATT
>NZ_WHJC01000051.1 GCF_009295725.1 Clostridium tarantellae | reverse complement strand
ATATTATAAAAGACATTAATATACTATTTTTTGAAGTTATATATAATAAATAGTCTAAAATTCCCATTTTTTGTTTCTTTTTTATAATTTTTTATTTATTAATTAAATATCATATTTTTTTTATAAAAAGTATGTTTAAATGTAAAAAATTAACTTTGATTTTTTTTTAATTTTATCAATTATTTAACATTTTTATGTTCTTGACATTTCAAAAAAATGGTAGTATATTGATTATAGACTTGTTTTTGAATAAAAATTTTGTAATTTAAAATATTTATTCACAAAACCTATTGACTTAATATGACAACTTTGTTAGTATTATAATGCGTTTTGTCGAAAGTTGTAAAATGCAAGGAGGAAGTAAAATGAAATCAACAGGTGTAGTAAGAAGAGTAGACGAACTAGGAAGAATAGTTATTCCTATAGAATTAAGAAGAACATTAGATATAGCTGAGAAAGATGCTTTAGAAATCTATGTAGATGGAGAGCAAATCATATTAAAAAAATATGAGCCAGCTTGTATTTTCTGTGGAGATGCTAGAGATGTTGTTAACTATAAAGGTAAAAACATCTGCAAAAGCTGTTTAGAAGATTTAAAAAAATAATATAAATCATTAACCATTTTAACCCTAATCAATAAATACAATTACTATATTCCCCTATAGTGATTGTAATAATTAAAAAGCACTTCTCCCCTAAGAAGTGCTTTTTAAATTCTTTATAAATCAATAGAATATTTATAAACTTCTGATTTAGCTAAACCTCTTTCTTTAGCTACTTGCTTTATAGCATCTTTTTTATTAATACCTTCACTTATTAATAAATTTAAATGCTCTTCTATAGAAATATTTAGCCATTTTGATATTCTCTCATTATGTAATTCTTCTTTGGTTTTTCCTGAAAGAACCAAAACGAATTCTCCTTTAGGCTGCTTATTTTGAAAGAAATTTATACCATCATCAATAGATCCTCTAAATATTTCTTCATGAAGTTTTGTAAGCTCTCTACAAGCTGCTATATTTCTATTACCTAAATTTTCTTTTAAAAATGTTAAACAATCTAAAATTCTATATGGAGATTCATACATAATTATAGTTTCACATCTATCTTTTAAATCTTTAATAAATTCTTTTCTTTCTTTATTCTCTCTAGGAAAAAAACCTTTAAATAAAAAATTAGATGTATCTAATCCAGAATAAATTAATGCTGTTGTAAAAGCTGTAGCTCCTGGAAGCACTTCAAAATCAATATTTTCTTCTATACATTTTTGAACTACTACACTTCCAGGATCAGATATTCCTGGTGTACCTGCATCTGTAACAATTGCTATAGATTCACCATTTTTAACTCTTTTTATAATATCCTCACTTTTTCCTTGTTCATTATGTTGATGATAACTTATTAATGGTTTTTTTATATCAAAGTGATTCAATAATTTTAAGCTTTGTCTTGTATCTTCTGCCGCTACTACATCTACATTTTTTAAAACCTCTAATGCTCTTAATGTTATATCTCCTAAATTTCCTATGGGTGTAGGAACTAAATAAATTTTAGCCATGCTTACTCTCCTCTTCCATATATTTTATTTATTTCTTCACTATATCCACCTTTATCATTATATACATATAAAGGTGCTTCCCATTTTAAATATGCTCCTCCATCTCTTTGTCCTTCTACTAAAACTATATTAGAAGCTTTTTTTGTATTAGGATGAACCATTCTAACTCTTTTAGGCTCAATTTTATATTTTCTCATTAAACAAAATATATCTGCAAGTCTTTCAGGTCTATGTACAATATAAAGTCTACCATTATCTTTTAATAAAATTCTAGATGAAGCTATAACATCTTCTAAATTACACATTACTTCATGTCTTGCTATAGTTTTTTTATCTAACTCATTTAATATTCCTGCGTTGTATAATTTATATGGAGGATTTACTGTAACAACATCAAATTTAGGTAATGTTTTTAATAAATTTTTATCTTTTAAATCTCCACATATAAAATCTATTTTTCCAGTTAACTTATTTATTTCAACACTTCTATTAGCCATTTCAGCAAATTCTTGCTGAATTTCTAGTCCCATAATATATTTAGGAATTTTTTTACCATAACAAATTAATGGAATTATTCCTGTACCAGTACATAAATCTATTATGGTATGATTTCTTTTTATATTTGCAAAAGTAGCTAATAATACTGCATCTACCCCAAATCTAAATCCTTGTTTTTTTTGTATTATATGTAATCCATTTAACTGTAAATCATCTAGAGTTTCATCTTCTCTTACTAGAGATTTATCTAACTCTTCTAATTTATTTTCCATAGAAACTCTCTCTTTCTTATATATTTTTTAGTTCAATTAATAATATAACATAATATTATTAATTTATATATATTACAGTTTTAAGAACAAAATTTACTTTAAAAATTATTTTTTCACTCTAATTAAACTTATTTTCAAATTCCTTTAACCATCACCTTAATTTAATAAAAGTCATTTGTAAGTTTTTATTATTATAATTTTTTTAAAGAAAAAAAGACAGGAATACCTGTCTTTTCTATATTATAAAATTCTTCTTGCTGTTGCAAAATCATATATTGGTCCTACAATTACACCTACACCTGGTCTTGCTGCATGAATCATTTGTCCATTTCCAGCATATATACCAACATGTTGTGGCCCTGAAGCAGAAGGTCTAGTAAATATTAAATCTCCTTTTGCTAGCTGATCCCTAGGAACATAAGAACCCTCATTAACTTGTGTAAATGTAGTTCTTGATAAACCATATCCTAACTTACCAAATACATATTGAGTAAATCCTGAGCAATCAAATGCATTTGGACCAGTTGCTCCATAAACATATGGTCTACCAATAAATTGATATGCATAGTTTACTAAAGCATCAGCACTTTGACCTGATGGTGGTGCAACATCACCTCTATTTGGTATCTTACTAGGTGTTGATGAACCATTTGATGTATTGGTATTGGCTGCTTCTTTTGAAGCTACAGCCTCCTTAGCTTTTTCAATAGCATCTACAGTTTCTTTTTTTATTTCTGGAGTTTCTAATTGATTTTTTATTCCTCTTAATGATGTTATAGCTGTGCTAAGTTGCTCTATAGAACTATTTGAATTATTTATTATATCAACAAAACTTGATATTAATTGTCTTTCAAAAGGAACTAATTGTCCAATTATTTTAGATTTTTCTTCTTTTCTTTGAACAATAATACCTTCCTGCTCAGCTACCATTTTTTTGAATTCATCGATTTTAACTTCATTTTCTTTATTAAGCTTGTCTAACTCTTTAGTTTTATTTTCTAAAGAAATTACCTCATTATCTAACTTTTCTTTTTTAGAATTTAAATCCTTAATCATATTTTTATCTATATTTATAACTCTTCCTATAGCTTGCATATTTGATAAAAATTCACTAAATCCATTAGACTTTAAAAGTACTTCTAAATAGTTAGCTTGTCCTCCAGCTTTGTATGTAGCTCTAAGTCTACCACCTAAAACTTCTTGTTTTTCTTTTATCTGAACTTTTGCTTTTTCAATATCTTTTTGAACCTCTGTTATTTCATTTTTTGTTTTATTAATTTCAGAGTTGTTCTTTTCAACATCTGCATGTAATGGTTCAATTTTAACTGTTAAAGCATCTATTTTATTTTCTAATTCTCTTATTTTGCCATTTACTTCATTTAATTCTTTTTGTCCTTGCTCCATTTTTGCTTTATCACCATCACTTAATGGAGTAGCAGAAGCATTATAACTTATTCCAAACATTAAGCTTAGTGCAATTAAAGTGGAAATCAATTTTTTATTCATTATATATTCGCTCTCATTTATACCCCAATGAGAACTCATCCCTCCCTTTTGCATATTTTCATAATTAATATTATAAATGGAAATGCTTTTCTATACAATATAAATATTTTCCAATTGTATTATTTAGACATGTTTTTTTTACTTTTTTTAATATTTATGTAACTTTTTAATAAAATTAAAGTTATATCTAATATTATCAATAAAAATTCTAAAATTTTTATTGACAATATTAAATATATATAATATAATAAATATTGTCTTCGGGGTGTGGCGCAGATGGGAGCGCGCGTGGTTTGGGACCATGAGGTCGCAGGTTCGATCCCTGTCACCCCGACCATAAAAAAGGAATTGCAATGCAATTCCTTTTTTATTTATTCTGTTATACGTTTCAATAACTCTTTCATATTACAAACTAACTGTTTATTTTTATCTATTTGATTATTTAACTCACTATTATCATTTTCTAAATTAACTTTTTTATTTTCAATATTTTCTAAATAAATTTCAATTTTTTCCAAAAATTCATATAAACTATTATTGTAATTTTTTAAAGTATCTAAAATACTATTTACATTCTTTAACTTCTCTTTAAAACTTTCAATATTTTCTAAAGTTATTATTTCTAATTCTTTAGATTTTTTCATTTTTATATTTTCTATACCTTGCATTGTAGTTGTTTTATACATTTCCTTGCATAAATTAGATATCTTTATTCCATAATCAGCTTTTGGTGACCAATTTCTAGATAAATCTTCAACATAAATAGCTGTTTTATACAAATAAGATAAATGTTTTGGATCTTTAGTTTTTTCTTTAGGATATCCCACTGCTCCAGCATATAATGCTAAATGATCTAAATGAGCTTCTATACTATCACTCCAATTAAAAAATTTAATATATGAAGCTTTTCCCTCATCTCTTTTTCTTAATTCATTTTTGAAACCACATACATTTTTAAATTCTTCTTTAAGGTCTCCAAGAAAATTACCATAAGCTGTTTCATAAGCAGCCTGTGCATAAGCAACTACAGGATTTACTCCTCCACATTTTTCACACATATCCCAATAAATATCTGCTAATGATATAAAATTATTAGTTGCTCCTTTGTTTTTAGCCCAAGTCTTAGCTTGATTTTTATCTATATTAGTCTTACTTAATATTTTGGTAACCTCATTCAAATCTCCACTAATAATTTTCCCCTCCTTATTCCCCCAATTTATACTAAAATAATCTTCAATACTATATTTTATTTCTTCAGAAATAATATTTTTAAAATTTTCTGTTATATACTCATTATTACAAACATTAAATTTAATTACTATAGTTGGAATTTTGCTATCTTTTATAGAGTATAAAAAATTTTTTTTAATTCCTTTATTGTTTAGCCCAACTTTTAAGCTTATATTATCACATAATGATTTAGATAAATACTCTATCTCTTCATTATATGTATCATAATACACTTCAACTTCTGAATTCTTTACATTAATTAAGTCACTAATCTCTAATGATAAAATTAAATCTGCTTTAGCTTTATTTATTATATTAAATTTTTTTTCAACAGAAATTGAATTTTTATTAGTTCTAGTTAAAGTAACTTTTATATAATTATTTTGTAATATATCTTTTATTTTTTTACATATATATAAAGTATCATCATAATCTTTATCACTTTTTGTTATATTATATTCATCTACATTATAATCCCTTAAAAAAGGATCTAACACTAAACTTAACATCCTTTACCCTCAACTAAAAATACTATTATTAAATTATATTCTTGTTATTTATTTTTATTCTTAGTTAAAGATATTGGCTTTTTAAATTTATTCTATATCATCTTTATATATTTCTTCTAATATTTCATCTTCTTTTGCAGCTGCTTTAAATAATGCCATATAAAAAAGAACTAAAAAAGAAATTACAGAAAGAATTAAAATATATATCATATTATCACCTACCTTATCATATGATAATTTAATTTTTCCCATATAATACATTTTTATTCTATAAAATAGTTACTATAGGTGTATACTAATACTAAATACATTTACAGATTAAGGAGGAATTTATATGCAAAAAAAATATGAACAATTATTTAAAGATTTAATATCTTCTTATTATAATGGTAATTTTGATGAACAAATAGAAAATATAATTAAATCAAATTTTTCCAATAAGGAAGAAGCTATTAATATATTATCATCTTTATGTGGAGTAGATATATTAAATGACAATAATTATATATATAACTTAAAAAAAGCTATTACTACACATGAAGTTAGAAAGAATATTGTAAAAAAAGTAGGTAATTGTATTGAACCTTGTTCAAATACAGGTTGTAAATGTTTATCTCTTTGTCCTTTTGATGCTATATTAATTAATCCATTAGATAACAGTAAATATATAAATGATACTTTGTGTGAAAATTGCGGATTATGTGTAGAACAATGTGAAAGTGGTAATTTTATAGATTCAATAGAATTTATGCCTGTACTAGATCTAATTAAAAATAATAAAAAAGTAGTAGCTGCTGTAGCTCCTGCTATTTCTGGACAATTTGGTGAAAATGTTACCCTTGATATGCTTAGAGAAGCTTTTGTCAAAATAGGATTTTCCGATATGATTGAAGTTGCCTTTGCAGCAGATATGTTAACAATTAAAGAAGCAATTGAATTTGATCATCATGTACATAAAAAAGGAGATATATTAATTACTTCTTGTTGTTGTCCAATGTGGGTAGGAATGTTAAAAAAAGTCTTTAGTGAATTAGTAAAAGATGTTTCTCCTTCTATTTCTCCTATGATTGCTGCGGGAAGAATTTTGAAAAAATTAAGTCCTGATACTAAAGTAGTTTTTATTGGACCATGTATTGCAAAAAAAGCTGAAGCTAAAGATAAAGATTTAATCGGTGCTATTGATTATGTATTGACTTTTCAAGAGTTAAAATCAATTTTTGATGCTTTTAATATAGCTCCTGAAACGTTGAAAGGAATTCCTTCAATAGAATATGCATCTCGTGGTGGAAGATTATATGCTAGAACAGGTGGAGTTTCT
Organism: Clostridium tarantellae; assembly: GCF_009295725.1. Lineage (GTDB taxonomy): Bacteria > Bacillota > Clostridia > Clostridiales > Clostridiaceae > Sarcina > Sarcina tarantellae. The sequence continues at coordinate 9,541 of NZ_WHJC01000051.1, read as the reverse complement.
GAAGCTATATCTGATGTAGTAAAAGAATTATTTCCTGAAAAACATAAAATTTTTAAAGCTATCCAAGCTGATGGTGTTGTAGGTTGTAAAGAAGTTTTATCTAAAGCATTAAATGGTGAGTTAGATGCTAACTTTATAGAAGGTATGGGCTGTGTAGGTGGCTGTGTAGGTGGTCCTAAAAGATTAATAAATAAAGAAGATGGCTGTAAAGCTGTAGAAAATGAAGCTTACAACTCTCCTATTAAAGTTCCTACTCATAGTTTTATCTTAGATGAAATTTTAGCAAAACTAGGAATAAATAGTTTAGAAGATTTTAAAGATAGTGAAAAAATAAAAATACTAGAAAGAAATTTTTAAAATTAATTTTCATTAAAAATTTTGTTTATATATACTTAATAAATATGTAAATTTACATATCCATTAAGTATATATTTTTTTATATGAAATTTTTCTTAATTTCTTTATTTTCAAATCTAAATTAAGTATATTTAATATTGAGGTGATTATATATGTTAAAAAATATAAACTTAGCAATATTTGATTTAGATGGTACTTTAGTTGATTCTATGGGAATTTGGGAAAAGATTGATAACGATTATTTAAAAATATTTGGATATAAAAAACCTATTAATTTAAAGGAAGATATTACTCACTTAAATTTTTACGAAACTGCATTATATTTTAAAAAGAGATTTAGTATTTCTGATTCTCCTGATGAAATATTAGAAACTTGGTTGAATATGGCTTTTAATGAATATAAAAATAATATTAAATTAAAACCAGGTGCAAAAAAATTTTTATATAAATTAAAAGATTTAGGAATAAAAATAGCTTTAGCCACAAGTAATTATCAATCTTTATTAGAAATATGCTTAAAATCAAATAATGTTTTTGAACTATTTGATTCCATAACAACTACAGAAGAAGTATCTAGAGGAAAAGACTTTCCAGATATATATTTATTAAGCTGTGAAAAGCATAAAATTCATCCTAAAAATTGCATAGTTTTTGAAGATATACTTTGTGCTGTTAAAAGTGCTAAAAATGCTGGCATGAGAGTGGTAGCAGTAAAAGATTCAATTACAACCTTTAAAGAAGAATTACTTCTAATAGACGAATCTGATTATTATTTAAAATCATTTAATGAATTAATATAATAAAAAATCCTATAGATTTTAGTTCTATAGGATTTTCTTTTTATGCTAGTCCTTTATAAGGTTAAATATATTTTTATTAAATATTTTTCATTGCTTCTTTAATTTCTTTAGCTCTATGACTCCATGTATTTTCTTCAGCTTCTTTAGCTAATATACCTTTATAACGATCATCATTAGCTAAAACTCTTATAGCATAATCAATTTCTTGTATAAACTGATCATCATTATATGCAATTTTACATGATTTATATAGTTTGCATTCATTTATGTCAGTAGTTACTATAGGTTTGCCTAATGCCATATACTCAAATATTTTAACTGGTGATGTTGAATCAGTAATATCATTTTTTATAAATGGAACTAAACATACGTCAAAACAACACGAATATGATTTAAGTTTTTCATAAGGTACTATTCCCAAATAATTAACATTGTCTAAATCATCTAATCCACTTTTATCATATGTTTTATCATAATTAATTCCTATAAGAACTATTTCATACTCTGGTCTTTCTTTAGCTAATTTAATCATTTTATTATAATCAAACCAACTAGCTAAAGCACCATAATATCCAATAATAGGTTTACCTTTTGTTGTTATTTTCTTCATTTTAGTAGGAACTTCTACAAGGCTAACATCAAAATCTTTAATATTAACTGCATTTGGTGCTAAAATACTATTTTGTGATGTTCCTCTTACTTCTTCTGCTATCATTTTTAATTTTTTAGCAGTAGACACTACTATAACATTTTCTTTATCTTTAAGTAATTTTTCATGATCTTTAATCATCTGTTTACTTACTTCTACTCCACTTATATCTGATGATATTTCATCAACAAAATCATATATTACTTTAAATCCTTTATTCATATAAAATTCTATTTTTTCATATGGTACATCATATAAACATGTGGCATATGCATGAATAAACTTTGGTTTTTTAACTGCTTCTAAAGCCTCAAAAAAAGCTACATTTAAACTATACATATCTAAGTTAACTAGATATAAATTTTCTTTAACTTTTTCAATGGCAAAAATATCTCTGTCTTGATGTGCATCTGTTCTATATATATATAATATATTTTCATCGCTTATAGCCTCTGCTAAATGTTGGGGTCTTTGTTTTAAATCTATATTCCAACCAAAAGATGCATGAAATACTACTATAGCATCATATTTTTTTGAAAATAATTCCTGAAAATATTCTTTAAAAGCTGAATGTTGTGCACTAAATACAATAGAATTAAATGTACTATCTATAGCTTTAGTCAACTCTTTATATCTATCATAAAATTTTCCTTCAACTACTTCATTTATAAATTCTTTTTTATTTTCAGTATTAAATCCATTATACATAGACTTAGATATTTCTGGATAACACTTTAACATCAATTGTGTTAATTGGACTTTTTCTTCGTCCGATAAATTATCATATCCATTTTCTATAACTTTTTCTGTTAATTCTTTAGGCATTTTATACCCAAGTTTTATACCTAACATATTTAAATCCTCCACTCCTCATCTAAAAATACAAACCCTTCACCATGTTTGTGATTATTTACTTTAAAGTCAATTGCACCTTCTACTGTTTCTAAAGATACCAAATTTTGACTCTCTGAAAAAATAACATCTATATAATATAATCCTTCTTTAACTCTTATGCTATCCAATGTAAATATTATAGAATTTTTTCCTTTGTTCCAAGGTATAGAAAAATTATCTACATTACTATTTACTGCACATATAAATTGATCTACATGTCTAAATTCACATGGATTCCTATAAGCTTTTCTTAATTCTAAAGTTATACCTGGATTTTCTATATTATCTACAATAACTTCATAATCAATTTTGAAATTTATTTTATCTCCATAATTAAATTTTTCTTTTTTATTTTTTATTTCAATATTAATAAGCTTTACAAACTGCCCTTTTTGATCATCTAAAGAAATACCTGCTTTCATTAAAGTAGTATAATAATGTTCTACAACATCAAAAGCTGGACCAATTTCTTTAACTTTTCCTTTTTCAAGCCATATGGCTTTTTCACAATAAGTTTGTACTGTTTCTAACCCATGAGAAACATAAATAATAGTTTTATTTTGTTTTTTAAACTCATCAAACTTTTCCATACATTTTTTTTGAAAAGCAATATCTCCAACTGAGAGAATTTCATCAACAATTAATATATCTGGGTGTATATTTATAGCTACAGCAAATGCTAATCTTGCATACATACCACTTGAATAGGTTTTTACAGGTTGATAAACAAACTCTCCAATATCTGCAAATTCTATTATATTATCTTTTACACTATCTATTTCAGAATTAGTTAATCCCATTAAGCTCCCATTAAAATATATATTTTCTATTCCTGTTAACTCTGGATTAAATCCTGTACCTAATTCTAATAATGATGAAATTCTTCCATTTACTTCACATGTCCCACTATTTTGAAATGCTACCCCTGATAATATTTTTAATAATGTAGATTTTCCTGCTCCATTATTACCTATAATACCAATTATTTCACCTTTATTAATTTGAAAAGATACATCTGTTAATGCTTGAAACTCTTTTTCTTTACCCTTTCCAAAAGGATTTAAAATTTTCTTTAATTTACTTCCTTTTGAATCATAAACTTTATACTTTTTACAAAGATTTTGAACTTTTATTGCATAAGTCATTATTTACCTCCATTAAGAGTTTAATATAAGACTCTTCATATCCTTAGCTTTTTGTTTCCACGTATTATCATTGCCTTCTTTTCTAAGAAGTTCTATATAATCATTGTCTTTTTCTAACTCAATAGATTTTCTTATATTATTTATAAATTCTTCATGTGATTCACTAACTAAAGGTGATTCATACTTTTTACATTCTGGCAAATTAGTAGTTACTATAGGTTTTCCTAACGCCATATATTCAAATAATTTAACTGGACTTGTTGCTTCCGTAATTTCATTAACAACAAAAGGTATTGTAGCCACATTGAAAAACTTTGCATAAGTTGGTAATTTAACATAATCCATAGTACCTAAATAATATACATTTTTAAAATCTAAAATACCACTTTTCCCTAAAGATTTATCATAATCTATTCCTATAAGAACAATAACATGATCTGGTAATTCTTTGGCAATTTTTTTTATTAAATCATAATCAAACCAACTTGCTAAAGCTCCGAAGTATCCTATTATTCTTTTTCCACTTTTTATTACTTCTTTCAAGTCTTCCGGAATTACTTCACAATCAATATTAGCAAAATGTTCATATTGAACCCCATTAGTTATTAAAGCTAATTTATTATCTCCTCTAAAAGATTTAGCTTCTTTAAATAGCTTATCCGCAGTAGTAGCTACATAAACTTTTTCCGTATCCTTTAACATTCTTTCATGACTATCTTTAACTTCTTTTGATATTTTAAATCCTGCAATTTCATCTGATAAATCATCTACATATTCATATATAATTTTAAATCCTCTATCAGTAAATTTTTTAAGATATTTATCATACTCAATAAAACAAGTAGAATATATTTGTCCATATGCAGGTATTCCACTTTCTTTAATCATATCTAATAATCCTTCTTGTAGCCAATACAAATCTGTATTAACAAGATATAAATTATCTTTTATCTTTTTTAAAACCTGAATATCTTTGTCAACATAAGGAGATGCTTTATAAAAATATAATATATTTTCTTCTGCTAAATTTAATGCAATATGCTGAGGTCTTTGAAACATTTTAACCTCAAATCCAAAGTAAACATCAAATACTACTATAGCATCATATTTTTTACTATTTATTACATCTCTCATCTCATTAAAGAACTGATCTTTTTGTTCTTCATGACCTCTTTCTCTTATTTTTAAAATAAGAGGTCTTAAAAAAGGTCTTAAAAGGTTTTTTACTTTTCTTTTTATACTCATAAAATCACCTTACTAACTTTACATATTTTTTTTAACTAGTTTATATAATATTTCTGCTTTTTTACTCCATGTATTTTCTAAAGCTTCTCTCTCTAACCACTCATAATATTCACTTTTTCTTTCTATAGATAAAGCCTCATCTAATTTTTCTACAAAGTCATTATAGTTTTTTCCTATTAAAACTGACTTGTATTTTCTGCACTCTCTTAAATCTGTTGTAACTATAGGTGTGCCCATAGCCATATACTCAAACAGCTTAACAGGACTTGTTGATTCAGTTATATCATTTAATAAAAATGGAATAGTTGAAATGGTAAAATATTTTGCATGCTTAGGCAATTCTTTATAATCTATTACTCCTAAATAATGAACATTTTTCAAATTTTCTATACCACTATTTTTAAAGCTATCATCATATAAAAATCCTATTAATACAATTTCATAATCTGTTCTATTTTCTGCTATAAATCTTACTAAATCATAGTCAAACCATTTTGCTAAAGCTCCAAAATAACCTATTATAGGATTTCCTTTTGCTATAATATCCTTTAATTTTTCTGGTACTTCTCTATTTTCAAACTGCCAATCCTTATATTGAACTCCATTAGTTATCATAGAAACATTTTCTTTTCCTCTAATTTCTTCAACCTCTTCAATAAGCTTATCAGCAGAAGCTACAATGAAATTATTACAATCTTTTATTATATTTTCATGTCTATCATAAACAAAGTCAGGCAAATGTCCTGAAATCTCATCTGATAACTCATCAATATACTCATATATAATATTAAATCCACCATTTATATAATTTTTCTGTATATATACTTCATCTAAATACACATCAGTTGAATATAATGATAAAAATTTAGAACCGTTATGCTCTTTTAAAACATCAAATAAAGCATTTTGTAAAGCATAATCCGACATATTAATTAAGAATAATCTATCTTTTAACTTCTCTATACCTTTTATATGTGGATCAAACTGTTCTGAAGTTCTATAGAAATATAAAAAACCTTTATCTGTAAGTTCATTAGCCATATGCTGTGAACGTTGAAATAAAGGAATATTCCAACCTACCCTTGAGTCAAACACCACTATAGCATCATATTTTTCATCTTTTAAAATTTCTTTTATTTGTTTTGTATATTTTTTATAATTTTTACCATAAACAAAAGCACTTTTATTCACTAATTGCTTCAATTTGTATTTTATAAATCTTCCAATCTTTTTTATCAGATACCAAAGACCATATTCATGTATTATTTGTTTGCATTTACTTAATTTGCTTTTAATACCCACTCAAAGTGCCTCCTATAATATTAATTTCCCCATGAATGTTCTAATACTATAAAACCTTCTCCACGATATTTATCATCTAAAGTAAAATTATAAATATTTATCTTTCTAAATATTTCATCTTCATTATTTTTTATAATACAATCAAAATAATATACTCCAGACATAAGATTTAATTTATTTATATAAAATTCTATTTTATTAACACCTATTTTAAAAGGTAATTTTTTATTTAAATCTCTGCTATCAAACGAACATACAAACTGATCTGAATCTCTTGTAGTTCCTGGTTCATAATCTGTTTTTCTTACTTCTAAAATCATGTATAGATTATCAAATTTATTTTCTTTTACTTCATATTTTATTTCTAAATCTAATTCTTTTAAAAATTTTATTTCATTTAATAAATTTTTTGCTGATATGTACTCTATTATGTGATTCTTTGATTCTTGAATTTTTTCAGTATTTACTTTATTAAAATTTAAATTATAGTATCTTTCCACAACTATAACTGAATTTCCATCATCCATAACCTTACCACGTTGTAGCCATATAGCCCTATCGCAGAATTTTTTTACTGTCCCTAACCCATGAGATACATATAAAATCGTTTTTCCTTTTTTCTTAAAGTCATTAAATTTTTCCATACATTTTACTTGAAAACCTACATCTCCAACTGAAAGAATTTCATCAACAATTAATATATCTGGATCAATATTAATAGCTACTGCAAAAGCTAATCTAGCAAACATACCACTTGAATAACTTTTTACAGGCTGATAAAGAAAATTTCCTATATCAGCAAACTCTATTATATCTTTTAATTTTTTATCTATTTCTTCTTTTCTTAACCCATTTAAACTACCATTAAAATAAATATTCTCCATTCCTGTTAATTCAGGATTAAATCCAGAACCTAACTCTAATAAAGAAGAAACTTTACCATTGATTTCAATAGTTCCTGAAGTAGGAAATGCTACTCCTGTTAATAATTTTAATAAAGTAGATTTTCCTGCTCCATTATGACCTATTATTCCTACGCATTCACCTCTATTTATTTCAAAAGAGATATCATTTAATGCATAAAACTTTTTAGGTTCTTTTTTATCTCCAAATATAGCTGCTAATTTTTCTGTTCTTTTTTCATACATTTTATAGACTTTAGTTAAGTTACTAACTTTTATTGCAACTGTCATATGTATACTCCTCTTCTATAAAACATCATCAAATTCTGGTCTAAATTTATTAAATACTTTAGAACCAATTATATATAATACTATTATCCATACTATAAAATATAATCCATATTGTAATGATGCAGTTTGAGTTCCTAAAAATGCATCTCTAAATAATAAAGCTAAATAATAAAATGGATTTAATTTTAATAATTGTTGAATCCAAGGATAATTTGGTGCAATTTCTCCTTGCGCCCACATAATTGGACACATCCAAAATAAAAATTGCATTGATACAGTTATTCCATGTAATATATCTATAGACATTACTACCCATGATGCTAATAATCTAGTTAATGCACATAAAAATATTATAGTTATTAAAATAGCATAAATTAATTTAGGAAAATTAATTAAATGTAATGTTCCATTTGTTGCGAATATTATAAAATTAATAGCTAATAATATTAAAAAGGTATAGAAACTAATTAGAATTCTTATATTGGGTAAAATTTCAACAGGAAACTTAACTTTCTTAACCAAAAAAGAATTAACTCGAATAGCACTTGCTCCAGCTACCATAGCATCAGATATAAATATCCATGGTACATATGCAGCAACTAACCAAACTAAATATGGTACTTTAATATCTCCTGATATATCTCTTAATCCACTTGAGAAAATAACCCAAAATATTGCTATCATAGATAATGGTCTTATGATGGCCCATGCCATTCCTAATTTTGAACCAGCAAACTCCTTTTTGAACTCCTTTTTTGAAATATCAAATATCATTTTCCAACTAGAAAAGATACTTTTCTCAATCGTAAACCAATCCTTCAACTTGTTCACCTCTACTTAAATCATTTATGTTAAATTACACTTAGGTTTTATTATATCATATTTAATATTTTTAATTTATACATTTAACTACATAAATTAATACTCGTCTCCTCCTTTCTTTACTACACTATATTATCATTAATAAAAAAAAAGTGCTATATCTTAAGAAAGTAATTATTTACTCTCTTAAAATTGTAGCACTTTTTAATAATAATTAAACAGATTAAAAATACTTTTTAATGTATTTAATTATTATTATACCATTTTAACTCCATATTTTTCTCTTAATTCATTAATGAAATCTAAATATTTTCTTTGTTGTCTTTCTTGAATTAATTGATTTACAACTTGTGATTTAACTTCTTCAAAAGTTTTAACTGAAGCTTCTTTTTTATCCTCAACTTTAATTAAATGATATCCAAATTGAGTCTTAACTGGATTACTTACTTCACCTAATGGTAAATTGAAAGCAGCTTCTTCAAATTCTGGAACCATCATTCCTTTTGAAAATGCTCCTAAGTTTCCACCTTGTTCTTTTGATGGACACTTTGAATACTCTCCAGCAGCCACTTCAAAAGTTTTAGATCCTGAAGCTATTTCTTCTCTTATCTTTTGACACTCTTCTTCTAAATCAACTAAGATATGTTTTGCAGTTACATTTGCAGGTTCTCCAAACATATCTTTATGATCATTGTAATAAGATAAAGCTTCTTCATCTGTTACAGTCACTTCTGATAAAGTTTTGCTCATAACCATTTGAGAAATTAATTCTTTTCCTATTTTCTCTAACTGATCTTTGTAAGCATCTGTTTTATCTACTCCTGTCTCTCTTCCAAAATCATACATCAATTCAAAAGCTATAGCTTGCTCTAAAACATTTCTTTTTCCTTGCTCTGTTTCTAACATAGCTCTTTGCTGTGCTGGATATCTTGCTATAATTTCATCTACTTGGCTTGCTGTTATTTCTCTACCACCAACTACGGCTAATACTTTATTTTCCATATGTAACGCTCCTTTTACTATTTACTTCTCTCTTATAATAACACATAATCAATAGTTAAAAAAGTAAAGTTTTTACACTAACATTAATTATTATCCTATAATTTTGTTTTTTGAAAAATAACTCTTGATAAT
>NZ_WHJC01000050.1 GCF_009295725.1 Clostridium tarantellae | reverse complement strand
TTATAAATTTACTATAAAACTAAGATTTATTTAAAATTCAGGACGAAAAAATACTATTTTAAGATAAAAGCAATAAAGTTTAATAATATTATGTTAAAATGTTATTTATAATCATAGAAGCTAAATTTATACTTAAAATCAGGTAAATATTAAAATTATTTATAAATAATAATTTTAAGCAATATATTAAGTGAAATTTAATTTGAGAAAGGATGAAAAATTTATGAATAAAACGTTAATAAAGTTATATGTTATATTAGGTTTAATCTCATTAATTTTATGTATATTAAACTTAACATTTAGAAATGAAGGAATATTTGCATATTTTGCAGCTATATTTTTTGCTATTTTTTCCTTTTTATTATTTATATTTGCACTTAAAAGAAGTTATAAAAAAATATAATTTAGCTTAATATAAAACAATTCTCATGTTTTTTGTAATATTAAACCAAATAAAGGTTTATAATATTTTACATAAAAATATAAAATGAAATAACGTAATAAAAAAGATATAGGATTAAGTATTAAGTTACTAAATATCCTATATCTAAATTTAAATTAACATTTAATTAATCCAAAATTTACTTGGTAAAGCCATTAATCCTTTAACATCCTTATGAGTAACCACAGGAAAGGTATTTTGTTCTAAATAAAAGTTAGGCATATCTAATCTATGTATAATTATATTATCCATATATACTTCTTTATTTTTAGTAATTTCATCAGGTATTTTAACATTAAAAATTGGTGTATACTCATCATTTAATAAATCTCGAATTTTCATTAATTCTTTATTTTCTAATATTTTTTCAGGAAGTGTTTCATTTCTTAGTGAAAATAACATTTTAGCTATTCTTTCAAGTTCCTTTGGATTTTCTTCAAAAAATATGTCACTACTATATATCATAGTAGCTGGATGATCTTCAGTTCCTCGGCTAAATAAAAGTTCATTAGCTTGTACAATAGTAGCTAATGCTATAGTTCCTTCTTTAACTAGTTTTTTTCTATTATTAAACACATCATCATATCCTAATTTATCTTCACATTGTCTTAACCACATAGGATGGGGATGAGCAAATAGGATTTTATATTTTAACCAAAATAAAAAGTCCTTTCTTTTTTTATAAAAAGCTTCTTTAGTTTTTTTAATTGTATTCATTAAAAAGTTTTCTCCTTTGTTTTTCATAAAATAATTTTAACTAAAAATTTAGAAAAATACAAAGCATAAATATTCATATAAAAGAATTAAGTGGAAAATAATTAGTGATTTTTATTATAAAAATTTTAATTATACATTACTATAAAATTATTATGTAAATATTAACAAATATGGTAAAATATATACATAACATATGTTGAGGAGGGGATTTTATGATTAGAATTAATAAAAGAACTTTAGCATTAATTATTGCTACTACAGTTGTAACAGGAGTTTGTGATCAATTAATATTTAGTGCAAAAAATATTGTAAATGCAATGCCAAATACATTTGAAGAATGGAATAATAATCCTGAAATATTTGAAGAAAATAGAGAAAAGGCACATGCTACCTTTGTTTCTTATGAAAACAGTAACAAATAGTTTATAAAACTTTATAGAAAGATTATAAAAATATAAACTATACTGCGTACGTAAAGAAATTTGCGTAGGACACAGATTTAATTGCAGGTACTACCTAAAGCCTTACACCACAATATGGGTGAAAGCACTATATGATGGCACGAAAGTAGAAAAAACGTAAGGATGGCACAAGGTTAAATCCTAAATGTCGTAAACAATGGTTGCTCATGCAGGTAAGCTCCTAAGTCTTTAGGATATGGAGAAACTTCAACGACTATCGGTTGGAATACCGAGTAAAACCACAAGCGATTGGTGGAAGAAAAGGTCTGCCCTAAACGAGTAATGTCGTAGGTGAAGAAATAGTCTTTGCACTCTAGGAAACTAGGTGGTCATTAGCGTGAGCGAAATGGCATCATATAAGTAGCGTTATATGATAAAAGGATATAAACTTTATAAAATAATATAAATACTTTATAATTTTTGTAGGCTTTCAAATATAAATATGATATTATATTTATAGGAGGTGGTCTTAATGAAAAAATATTCAATAGGTCAGTTTGCTAAAAAAATTAATAAGACACAACAAACTCTTCGTAATTGGGATAAAAGTGGAAAGCTAAAACCAGAAATGATTGATTCTCATACTGGGTATAGATATTACACAGAAAAACAACTCAAAGAATTTTATGGAGAGGTCAGTAATAAAGAAAGATTAGTTATAGGTTATTGCAGAGTTTCTAGTGCAAAGCAAAAAGAATCATTAGAAAGACAGGTTGAAAATGTAAGGACTTATTTAATCTCAAAAGGTTATCAATTTAAAATAATAACCGATATTGGTAGTGGGATAAATTATGATAAAAAAGGTCTTAATCAATTAATTCAATTAATTCTACAAGATGAAGTATCTAAGGTAGTAGTATTATACAAAGACAGATTAGTAAGATTTGGGTTTGAACTTATAGAAAATATATGTGAGTTTAAATCTGTTGAACTGGAAGTCATTGATAATACTGAAAAATCTGAAGAACAAGAAGTTGTAGAAGATTTAATTCAAATAATCACAGTTTTTAGTTGTAGGCTTCAAGGAAAGAGAGCAAAGAAAACTAAAGCAATGATTAAGGAGTTAGTTGAAAATGATTAAAGCAATTAAAGTAAAGTTATACCCTACTAAGAAACAAGAAGAATTAATGTGGAAAAGTGCAGGTATTAGTAGATTTTCTTACAACTGGGGTTTAGACTACTTAAACAACTATTATGAAGAAAATAAAAAGTCTTTATCAATAGGTAGTTTAAGAAAAATTTTTACAGAGGTTAGAAAATCAGATAAATATGAGTGGCTTAAAGAAGTTTCTTCTGAAATACCACAACAAGCACTTAAAGATTTAGGAGAAGCGTTTCAGAAATTTTTTAAAAAGGAATCTGATTATCCTAAATTTAAAAAGAAAGGCAGATGTCAAACTTCGTTCTTTCATTTGAACAACAAATTTGTTGTTGAAGATAACTATATCAAGCTAGAAAAGATAGGTCATGTAAAAATGAAAGACGAGGGTAGACTCCCTATTGGAAATTATAAAAAAGATAAAATAAAAGTCTTAAATCCTCGAGTAAAGCATAACGGAAAGTTTTGGTATATTGCACTTGCTTTTGAGTGTGAAGATAAAGAAATAGAAGAACTTACAGGAGAAAGTGTAGGTGTGGATTTGGGAATAAAAGATTTAGCAATGGTTTCTAATATAGAAAAACCTTTTAAAAACATTAATAAATCTAAAGAAATGAGAAGATTAAACAAGAAACTTAAAAGACTCCAAAGAAGAGTTTCAAGAAAATATGATATGCTTAAAGATGGTAAGAATTTTGAAAAAGATCAAAGACTTATTAAGACTCAAAATATCATAAAACTTGAAAAACAAATTAAACTTGTTCATAAAAGAATTGCAGATATTAGATTAAATCATATACATCAAGCTACAAATGCTATCGTGAAAACCAAGCCTAGTAGAGTAGTAGTAGAAGATTTAAATGTTAAAGGTATGCTTAAAAACAAACATCTTTCTAAAGCAATTGCAGAGCAATGTTTTAATAAGTTTATAACTATTCTTAGTCATAAATGTAAATGGAAAGGAATTGAATTTGTAAAAGCAAATAGATACTTTCCAAGTAGTAAAATGTGTTCTTGTTGTGGAACTATTAAAAAAGACTTGCGACTAAAAGATAGGACTTATGTATGTGTAAATGATAGGTGTAATCTTGTAATGGACAGGGATAAAAATGCAAGTTTTAATTTAGCAAAATACGAATTAGCTTAGAAAATCAAATTAAAAGATTAAGCTAATATGTACGATTTGGCGAATCGGAATTTAAGTCTGTGAAGAGTCATACCAAACGAAAGTAGCAAATTGCAAAATCAGACTCTGTGAAGCAGAAAATAAATCTATAAAATTATAAAATATTTATAAGGAATTATAGAGTTTATACGTCAGTGAAAAAGCTTTAGAATACGAAAAGAAATCTGTTGCCGAAAGGGGTATAAGGGTTGATTCAGAGTATTTAAAATTATTAAATGGACAGTGGGATTTTAAATTAGTAGACAAGCCTGATGATAGACCAATGGATTTTTTTGAAGATGATTTTGATACAACAGGCTGGAATAAAATAACAGTTCCGAGTAACTGGCAAACGGAGGGTCATGATTATCCTATATATACTAATCAAACTTATCCATGGACAGGAGTAGAACGACCTAGAGCACCTAAAGCACCAACAAAGTATAATCCTGTAGGGTCTTATAAAAGAACCTTTAATGTGCCTAAAGGATGGGATGATGAAAGAAGAGTTTATTTATCTTTCCAAGGAGTTGAATCAGCTTTTTATGTATGGATAAATGGACAAAAAGTGGGTTACTCTGAAGATAGCTACACAGCTAAAGATTTTGATATTACAGATTATTTAAAAGAGGGAGAAAACACTATATCTGTTCAAGTTTTTAGATGGAGTGATGGTAGTTGGCTTGAAGATCAAGATTTTATAAGATTAAGTGGAATATTTAGAGATGTATTTATATACTCTACTCCAGAAGTTAGAGTTAGAGATTTTACTATAGAAACAGATTTAGACGAAAATTATGAAGACAGTACATTAAATGTAGAATTAGATTTAACAAATTATTTAAAGAATAATGAAGAATATACTGTGGAAGCTATGTTATATGATGATAATTATAAAAAGGTTTTAAATGAACCTTTAACTATGAAAACAGATTTTACAGAAGCTTCAGAGTATAATGAAAATGCTACACAAACCCTATTAAAGGGAAGGGTAGATATAGAAAATCCTAAGAAATGGTCAGCAGAAACACCTAATTTATATACCTTAATAATTTCTTTAAAGGATAAGGAAGGAAATGAATTAGAAGCTGTTAGCTCTAAGATAGGATTTAGAGAGTTTAAAGTAGAAGATGGTCAAATGAAGATAAATGATAAACCTATAATGTTTAAAGGAGTTAATAGACATGAAACTGACCCTGAAAAGGGAAGAGCTGTAACCATAGAAAGTATGATTGAAGATATTAAACTTATGAAAAGTCATAATATAAACGCTGTTAGAACGGCACATTATCCTAATAATCCAGCATTTTTAGAGCTTTGTGATGAATATGGTCTTTATGTAGTAGATGAAGCAAACATAGAATCTCATGGAGCTAGAGATATATTACCTGCCAATAAACCACAATGGACAGCGGCTTGTTTAGATAGAGTAGAAAGTATGGTGGAAAGGGATAAAAATCATACATCAGTATTACTTTGGTCCTTAGGAAATGAAGCTGGACAAGGAACTAACTTTAAAAAGATGTCTGATTGGGTTAAAGAAAATGATAGTACAAGAATAGTTCACTATGAAGGTAGTTATGATGATGATACTGTTTCTGATGTTTATAGTAGAATGTATTGGAGACCAGATCAAGTAGAGGAATACGGAAAATCTAGTAGAGATATTCCTTTTATATTATGTGAATATGCTCATGCTATGGGTAATAGTGTGGGAAATCTTTATAAATATTGGGATGTTTTTGAGAAGTATGATAACTTGCAAGGTGGATTTATATGGGATTGGGTTGACCAAGCATTATATAAAGAAACAGAAGATGGTGAAAAGTTTTTAGCTTATGGTGGAGATTGGGGAGATAAGCCTAATGATGGTAATTTCTGTGCTAATGGATTAATTACCGCAGATAGAATTGTAAAACCTCAATTAAAGGAGGTTAAATATTGCTATCAAGAAATAGAGGTTAATGAAATTGATATTTTACAAGGATTAGTTTCTATAGAAAATGAATTTTTATTTACCAATATTAATGAATACCATTGTTCTTGGGAATTGGTTAAGGATGATGAAGTAATAGAAAGTGGTGATTTAGATTTAAATATAGAACCTAGAAGTACTGAAGAAGTTAAAATACCATTTAAAACTCCTAGGGAAATAGATAAGGCTTCAGAATACTGGTTAAATATAAATTTTACCACTAAAGAAGATGAAAAATGGGCAGAAGCAGGTCATAAAATAGCCTATGAACAATTTAAATTAGAATTTAATAAAGAGGTAAAGGATAAAGCAGATATTAATAAAATGAATTCCTTAACTACTAATGAAACTGAAGAAGTTATAGAAGTTACAGGAAAGGATTTTATCATTTCCTTTAACAAAATAAAGGGAAGTATAGATTCATTTATTTATAATGAAAAAGAGCTTTTAAGCACTCCAATAGAGCCAGATTTTTGGAGAGCTCCAACAGATAATGATGAGGGAAATGATTTAAATTTAAGGGCTAAAACTTGGAGATATGCAGGACAAAATAGAACAGTAAATGCTGTAAATACAGAAATTTCAGATAAGATAGTTACCATAGAAGTGGATAATACTTTACCAACTAAAAAGACTTCACAGTATAAAAATATAATAAAAATATATGGAAATGGAGAAGTTGAAATAACTTCAGAGTTAAATCCAGATAAAAGTTTACCTGAAATACCATCTATAGGAATGACCTTTAATATGCCAAAGGAATTTGAAAATTTAAAGTGGTATGGTAGAGGGCCACAGGAAAACTATTGGGATAGACAATTAGGAGCGAAGGTTTCAGTTCATGAAGGTATTGTGGATGAACAGTTTTTCCCATATATTAAGCCATCTGAAATGGGTAATAAAACAGATATAAGATGGATGACCTTAACTAATGATTCTGGAGTAGGGTTAATGGTTTCAGGAGATCCATTTATAGAAGGGACAGCACTTCATTATACTGAAGAAGAATTAGGTACTAAAAAACACCCTCATGAATTAGTTAAAAGTGAGGATGTTATAGTTAATGTTAACTATAAACAAATGGGTGTAGGTGGAGATGATAGTTGGGGAGCTAAAACGCATCCTGAATTCACTTTATATGCAGATAGAGATTATACCTATAAAATGTCTTTAAGACCAATAGATACAAATAAGGACAATCCTATGGAATTAAATAAAGTAGATGCTCCTTATAAAATAAAAGAAGATCAAGTTATTAATGTAAAAGCTTTAAAAGGAAATGTACCAAATTTACCTGAAAAGGTGGAACTTGAAGTAAGTGAAGGAAGTAGTAAAGAATTCTTTATTAAATGGGAAGACTTAAATGAAGAAGCTTTTAATACTGAGGGAATTGTAGAAGTAGAAGGCATGGTAGAAGGTACTGATACTAAGGTAAAAGGAATTATTACTGTGGTAGATATTAAAGAAATTCCAGAGTTTAATCTGCAAACCTTAAAGGGAGATAGTCCAGTTTTACCTTATAACACGGAAGTTACTTTAAATAATGATGAAAAAGAAAAGGTTTCTTTAAATTGGAATAAATTAGATAACGAAACTTTAAACATGGTGGGAGAGCATACTTTAATAGGTATTATGACTATTTATGATATTCAGGTACCAGTAGAAGCTAAAATAATAGTAACAGAAGGAGAGTATTTAAGTGATTTAACTTGGAAAAGTGCTACAAGTCCATTCCTAACTTCTGTACAAAAGGACAGAAATGTTAATAAGGGAGTATTAAAGTTAAGTGATGGAAAAGATGGCATGATGGTTACTAAAGGAATAGGAACACAGGCAGACTCTACTATAGTTTATGATATAGAAGGAAAGGAATATGAATACTTCCAAAGTTATATAGGAATTGATAAAGGGGTAGCTGGGTTAACAGGAGATGGTGTTAACTTTAAAATATTATTAGATGGAGAAGAAGTTTATGATAGTGGTACTATTACTAATAAAACTCCAGCTAAGTTAATTAATATAAATGTAGAAGGAAAAAAAGAAATTAAATTTGTAGTAAATAAACTCAAAAATAATTTAGAGGATAACTTTAATTTAGGTGGAGCTTTATTTACTAAAAGAGTTATGGATACAGCTCCATTACACTCCTTAATAAATGAGGGAAGAAGGCTACTTGAAATTTCAGAAGAAGGCTTTGAAGTTGGACAATATCATAAGGGTGCTAAAGAAGAATTACTTAAAGCTATAAATGTAGCTGAAGAAGTTTTAAATAATGAATTAACTTTTGAAATTTTAGATAATGCTATTTTAGTATTAAATAGTGCTTTAGAAAAATTCAAATCCTTAGAAATTATAGAAACCACAGGAGATTTAAATGGAAATGGAATATTTGATATTGGTGATGTAGCTTTAGTAGCAAAATATTATGGAAGTACCAGTGAAAGTAAGAAATTTCAACATTATATAGATATAAATAAAAATAATAAAATTGATGATTATGATTTAAATTTTGTAGTTAATAAAGTATTAGAATAGTATATTTATTTTCATAGGTTAAGGTTTATGGGTTTAATGTATATTTTCAGCTAAGAATATTTTCTTTTTTAGTTGAATATATTTATAAAAAGCTTAAAAATAAAATTTTTATAGGGAGAATTTTTTATGTTTTTTGCATCTTTTTTTGGTTTTATAATGATTGCTTTAAATACGTTTTTTTTAGCTTTAGGTATTTATGCCTTAGTTCTTTTTATAAAAGCTTTAAAAATTTATATTAATAAAAATTCTTAAATATAAAATTTAAGTATAAGACTTTGTTCTAAATTAACTTGGAGCTATATCAAATATAATAGATATAGCTCCTAATTAGTTGTTTAGTATTATTGATTTTATAGTTAAATTTTTCATTAAATAATTTACTTCTAATTTGGAAATTTATATTCAAAGTGAACATTTAAAGCTTTTAATATAACATCAATAGGAGTAAAAAAGGAATATTTTTCACTACTACCCACCACTAGTCCAAGAGCCTTTTCATCTAAGTCAAAAACTATGCTTCCTGAATCTCCTCCCTCTGAGAATTTAACGGTAGATGCTTGTTCTTTTAAAGTATAAGAAATTCCTTTAGGTAATTCTATTTTTACTGTATTATGAAGGCTTAAAACACGTCCTACAGTCCATCCCGTAGAGGCACCTACTTTATATATCCATTCTTTAAGATTTAATTCTTTTGTACCTCTAATAGCTCCTGCATGATAAATTCCATTTTTATATTTCACTTTAGGATTTAATTTTGCAAGAGCGGCATCCACATAATTATCTGCTGAATCATCATAATTTAATACAACCCATTTAAATAATTTTGCCACTGCATTTTTTTTAAGTATATCTTTATAAATACCACTATAAATATTATTATAATTACCACGAGAAGGTTGAAATATATTACTTCCTTTGGAGTTTTTACCATTCTTGGTTAAAACATGATTAGCACTTAATATAAAAGGTTCATTGGTAAAGTTATCAATTACTACAGCTCCTAATGTACCAAAGCGTTTTGAGTTTGAAGGTCCTATATTTACTCCTCCTTGAAGGGGTTTTATCCGTGAGTTTAACTCTTGTAAAAGTTCAGAATTTTCTTTTCCTATGGTTATTTCAGATATGTCTTGGGTTACTGTACCAGTTTCAATAACATCCGTTTTTAATCCTAAAAAATTTTTAGGAATAATTTCATGAGGATATAATTGATTTAAAGGTAGTTTTTCCTTTACAAACACATGAAGGGTTGGTTCCTCTGTACTCATTTCTTTTTTTATTTTATGACCATATCCTATACCAGTTACATTTTTTTTATTAAAAAAAAAGGAAGGATATTTATTAATAACATCACATATAGAATTTTCCAATAAAGATTTCATTTTAATTACCCCTTTTTTATATTATTTATTAATAAAGTTAAAAATGAACATTAAATACATTTAATATATATTCAATAGGATTAAACCAACTATTTAAAGGATTATCTCCAACTAATAAGCCTAGTGCTTTATTTTCAGAGTTTACTAATAAACTACCAGAATCTCCTTTATAACTCATATTAGTGGTAATTATTAAATCAGAAAAAGTTTTATATAATCCGTTATAAGAAGATTTATATCTAAGAGTTGCATTTATAGTCTTTATAAAACCATTAGTATAACCAGTTGTTCTTCCTATTTTAAATACTTCCGATCTAAGAACAGGTTTTGAAACACCTCTAATTTTTCCAAATATCTTAAAATTACTATTATAATCTATGTTTGAATCAATTTTAGCAATGGCGCAATCAGCTATATTAGTAGTAGCAATATCTTTATTAGAATTTTCTTCAAATGATAAAGAAACAAAATCATAGAGCTTTCCAACTATGTTATTTTTAACAAATCCTCCATCAGAAGCACCAGGTTGAAGAATTAAAGTTCCTTTTTTATTTTTATTTTCACCAGCTAATATGTGATTATTACTTAGTATATAAGGGGTATTAACATCATCAAATACTATAGCACCTAAAGTTCCAGTTATTCCAGACATAGCAGTACCAATACTATATCCAGCTTTTAAAGGGCGTATACGTGAAGTATGTGTAGATGTTTTTTTTTCTTTAGAGCTTATTTCTGTAATTGAATTATCCTGTAATAAACCTATTTCTATAATATCGGTTTTTAATCCTAAAAAAGTTTTAGATATTACATCTTTTTTATATAGATTATTTAAAGGAACTTTTTTATTTACTAAAATGTGAATACTTAATTCATTTGTTTCCAAGTTTTTAATAGTTTTATAACCTAATCCAACACCTAAAACATTTTTTTTATTTAAGAAAAATGAACTATAATTTTTAATAATATCTTTTATTGAAGTTTCTAATAAAGAATTCATTAATAATGTTACTCCTTTAAATTAAGAATATGTTTTCAAGTTTTTTATTTTATTATTAATTACTAGTAAATAATTAATGGCTATTTATATGTTTTTTTAATTTTTTTAAAGCTGTATATTTCTTACAAGCTATATTATTATATTTTAAATTTGTATCTCTTATTAGTTCATTATAATTATAATCAAGAAAAAAATATTTGAATACAATATTATATTCACTTTTTGTTAATTTGTGTAATAATTGGCATAAAACATGATGATCTTCTTGACGTAAAAGTTCTTTATCCACGTCTTCATTACTAACTAAAACTATATTATCTAACGAAGTATTATTATTATATTTTTTATGCTTCCTTAATAAATAATATATATTGTTTTTTATAGCTCTAATAGCATACCAAAAAAAAGATTTATCTCCATTATATTTAATGATTGAAATCATAAGAGCAATTATAGATTCTTGTATAATATCCTCTTTATCCATATTGTTTATATACACAGTGCTTGAAGTTTTTAATATAAAAGGCATAAATATATTTATTATATATTCCTTTGCCTCTATATCATTATTTTTAGCTTTTATTACAGCACTTTCAAGTGCTTTAAGATCAATTTTATTAATATTATTCACTTTAGTAAACCCCTCTCAACTCTCTTTTGAAATACAAATTCTTACAATACATAATAAAGTAATTATACACACTTTTTATAATTATGTAAATAAAGTTTTAAAACTTTATTTACAAACATGGGTTCAACAATATTTCTTTAAATATTATATATTTTTAAAAATTCTTATTAAGTATCATATAAAGAAAGGATTTTTAAATTGAAATTTTAAAATAAATTAGTCATTTTTCTCATATATTCATATATTAGTAATAAAGCAACTTTTATGAGGAAATTAAGGCAGAAATGAGTTTTAAAAAGCATGTAAATAATATACATGATAAAAGTTATAAAGATTTATATTCAAATAAAGAAGTTTTTCTTGATTTAGTTAAAGTTATGTTAAAACTTCCTTGGTCAAAAAATTTACAAGCAAAAGATTTAATACTTATAAATAAATCATATATTTCTTCTGATTATGAAAGTCAGGAATCTGATATTGTTTATGCTGCTAATATTAATGGAAATGATATTATATTTTATGTACTTCTTGAATTCCAGTCTACTATAGACTATAGAATGCCTTTAAGATTACTTTTTTATATTTGTGAGATATTAAGAGAATACTATAAAAATAAAAATCCTAAATTTTATGATAAAAATTTTAAAGTTCCTGCAGTAATTCCAATAGTTCTTTATAATGGAAAATATCCTTGGACTGTACCAAGAAATTTTAAAAATATAGTGTTTAATAAGGAACTTTTTGGAGAGAATTTAATAAACTTTAAATATGATTTAATAGATATTAATCATAACTATTCTAAAGAAGAGCTTTTAAACTGTAAAACAATGACTTCAGCTATATTTTTATTAGAACAAAAGATAGACCCTTATGAATACTTACAACGAATAAAAAGTATAGCTTTATTCTTTAACACATTAAATCCTAAGGATATACAAATTTTAAAGCATTGGATTAAAAATTCCATAGAAGATAATCTAGCTAAAAAAGCTATTAATATTTTAGATTGTAATAAGGAGGATGTGGATAATATGATTGCTAATAATGCTTTTATACTAACTGAAATGAAACAAAGAGCTAAAGAAGAAGGGGTAGAACAAGGAGTTACTATGGTAGTAAAGAAAATGATAAAAAAAGGGAAAAGCAATGAAGAAATTATTAAACTCACAGACCTACCTGAAACAATAGTTGAAAAAATAAGAAAATCTTTATAAAGTAAAAAATTAAGAGCACTTAAATTTTAAGTACTCTTAATTTTTTATATTATAATTTTTAAAATTCTATTTAAATCTTATACAAGTTTCTCTAAAACAGATTCACCTATAGTTCCTTCTGGCATTTTTATATCAAAGTTTTCAGCAATAGTTGCTCCTATTGTAGCAAAAGTTTTTTCACTTTCTAATATGCCATCTTTTTTCATTGAAGGTGAATATGCTAAGAATGGAACATATTCTCTTGTATGGTCTGTTCCAGTGTAAGTTGGATCATTACCATGGTCAGCAGTTATTATTAATAAATCATCTTCATTTAATTTATCTAAAACTTTACCTAAGTTAACATCAAATTTTTCTAATTCTTCTGCATAACCTTGAGGATTTCTTCTGTGTCCCCAAAGGGCATCAAAGTCAACTAGGTTTACAAAGCATAATCCAGTAAAGTCTTTATCCATTATTTCTAAAGTTTGCTCCATTCCATGAACTGAACTCTTTGACTTATTAGATTCTGTAATTCCTTCTCCGTCAAATATATCGCATATTTTTCCTACAGAAATAACATCAAATTTATTATCTTTTAATTCATTAAGAACAGTTTTTCCATATGGCTTTAAAGCATAGTCATGTCTGTTACTTGTACGTTTAAATTCACCTTTTTTGCTTCCAAGGTAAGGTCTAGCTATTATTCTTCCAACCTTCCATTCATCTTTTAAAGTAATTTCTCTAGCTATTTCACAACATCTATATAATTCATCTAAACCGAAAGTTTCTTCATGACCACAAATTTGTAAAACTGAATCTGCTGAAGTATAAACTATCATATCTCCAGTTTTCATTTGGTGTTCTCCAAGTTCATCTAATATTTCAGTTCCACTAGCACTCTTGTTTCCAACGATTTTATGACCAGTTCTTGCACTTAATTCATCTAATAATTCCTTCGGGAATCCTGTTTCAGTAAATGTTTTAAATGGTTTAGTGATGTGTAAACCCATCATTTCCCAGTGACCTGTCATTGTATCTTTACCAACACTAGCTTCTCCCATTTTCATTTGATATCCTAATGGATTTTCAACTGGTGCAACTTGCTTTAATTTGTGTAAGTTTGCAATTCCTATTTTTTGAAGGTTAGGAATATTAAAAGTTTCTACTGATTCAGATATATGTCCAAGTGTATCAACACCTACATCTCCATATGTTTCTGAATCATTCATTGCTCCAACTCCTAATGAATCGATTACTATTGTAAAAATTCTTTTGTACTTACTCATAACTTTAACTCCTTGAAATCCTAATAATATTTCTTCTATTGTTACTTATTTATTTTAAATTTTTATAATACTTCAAATTTAATTTAAATTTGTAAAACACAACATAATATTCAAACATATAGACAAGCTTAACTTGTCTATTTAGTTGTCTGTTGCATGTATAAATAATAACATGTAATTATACAATCGTCAATCGTTTACAATTATTTTCATAAATTTTATTGATATTTTTTTTAAATCTTTTATAATTAATGATGAAGATTTTTACAAATTTTAAGTTGTATGGAACTTGTATGTTTTAGAAAGGGATTTGTAATGGATAATATTAATATAATAGATACATCAAAAGAATTAAGATATGTTGAAGTTTATAATAAGCTTTTTAAAATGATAACAGAGGGAAGTTTCCCTAAAAATAGTAGATTGCCATCTGAACCAGAACTAGCAAAAACTTTAGGGGTAAGTAGGAGTACTTTACGTCAAGCATTAGCTCTTCTTCAAGATGATGGGTTAATTAAAAACATAAGAGGAAAAGGTAATTATATAACTAAAGAAAATACTACTAAAAAAAATGGTTTAGAAAAAATAGGACATGTTATTTATAAATGTTTAGAACACCCTATAAGCAATGTAGAATTTGATTTTAAAATAGAACCTCCATCAGATTATTTCACAAAAATCTTAGGAAAAAAATCAGCAGCTACGGTGGTAATAGATAGGTGGTATAACAACAATAAAGAAGCCTTAGCTTATACCTTTACTATAATTCCCATAGAGGTTATTTCTAACTTTAAAATTAATTTAAATAATAAAGAAGAACTAATTAAATTTATAGAAGAAGAAATTTATAAAGAATGTTTATCTTCTAAAATTCACATAAAATTTTCAACTACAGGAAATTTTATAACTAAAGGACACCCTATTTCCTGTGAAAATCAATTTTATTTAATTGAAGAATCATTATATAAAAGTGGTGAATATCCTATTGCTTTTAATAAACATTACATACCTATTCAATATGGAAATATTGAAATTAACTCTCATAACTCTATACATAATTTATAATAAATAATATAATTGTTTTAATAATATAAGTGTGGATTGTTAATTAAGGAGGTAGCATCTTTAAAAATGAATATGAAAGAAATTAAAGAAGCTAAAGAAGAACTTGTGAGATTAAGTAGTGATGAAAATGAAAGAATGGCTTACAATAAAAGAAAAATGGCTATTTTAGATAGGGTTAGTGATTTAGAAAATGCTGAAGAAAAGGGTATGGAAAAAGGTATTGAAAAAGGTATTGAAAAAGGTATTGAAAAAGTTGCACTTGAAATGATAAAAGATGGTGTTAATATAGAGGTAATTATGAAATTTACTAAATTATCAAAAGAAAATATTGAAGAGCTTAGAAAAATAATTAAATATTAGAGTTTTTAAAACATCATATAAAAGATAGATATTTTAACTGTAAGTGTAAAAATAAAATAGTGAGTATATTAATGTACTCACTATTTTATTTTTTTTATTTTGTATATATTTTTGTATCAAATTCAAAAATTTTAGGCTGTAATAAATTTTTATATTTTTTTCTTAAAGTTCTTAATAGATTGTATAGGAATATTGGCTATGATAAAATTATAATAATAAAAGGAAATTTTAGGAGAGAAAATGGGTGGAAGAAAAAAGTTTTTAGTAAATGTAATAATAGGAATTTTTTTTGCTTTATGTGTTTATAATTTAGGAATATATCTTTATGATTTTAAACTTAGTGTAAGTAATACTTATAAGATATTTATTCATAATAAAACTAATAAAGCATTAAAGGATTTAGAGCTTAGTTTTTATAATGGAGATATTATAGAAAAAATTGAAAATATAGACACTAATAAATCTTGTATGGTTAACCTAAACACTAAAAATATAAATGGAGAAACTTCATTATATTTAACTTATAAAGATAATAAGGGAAATATTCAAAAAGTTTGTGTGGTTGGATATTTAGAAAAGGGGTATGGGGGAATAGAAAAGATTAAAATTAAAAGTAGCAATAAAGAGGGTATTTTAGAAATTAATTAAAATAAAAGTATATATAATTTTATAGAATAGTCCATAAAACCATTGTGACTGTAGATGTAAGGACTTAAAAGAGCGAGTATTCAATATACTCGTTCTTTTACTTATACCTTTTGATTTTGTATATACTTTTGAATTATTCCAGAACTTACATCACTAGCAGTGCCTAGATAATTAATGTTATATATATTATGAAATATTATAATATATAGTTGACAAGGTATAAGGATTGTCTATTAGGTGGAAACTTAAATATCAAACAACGTTAAAAGAATCCTCCAATTATTGTGGTCCGGGTAGTTCAATCTACATCTATTTTAACTTCATTATTTTCTTCATTATCTAAAAATTTCTTAACCCATTTTTTTACTAATAAATAGGGTTCTTTTAATAACCATATAAAAAATATTATGGAGGATTTTTTTAGACCTATAATTAAAATCTTCTTTATTAAACTATCAAATTGTAAAGCTTGAATAAAATGAATAGACTTTGTAACTACAATACCAAATATAAAAAATAAAAATAATATAGATGAAGCAATAAAAAATGTAGTTAATAATACTTTTTATAATTATAGTGTTTTAGTTCATTATGAATTTATTAACATTGCAAATAAAATATATTTAATAGTTTATTTTATTAAATATCATGAAAAATTGAGACAAATAGTAGAACAAAGTAAAAATATAACTATAGTTCCATTTCAATTTATAAAAATGTTTAAATATAGTCTTTATTTTAAAAAAAATTATATTGACATAGAAATAAAAAAATTTGAAGAAAAAATTTATTTAACAATAAAAATTAAAGGAATAAT
>NZ_WHJC01000049.1 GCF_009295725.1 Clostridium tarantellae | reverse complement strand
GTATATTATTAAATAGAGTATGTTATATATTAAATAGAGTATGTTATATATTGTTTTTTTAAAGGAGAGATATCATAAATGAATTGTATTATAGCACAATCAGGTGGACCTACTTCAGTAATTAACGCTAGTGTATATGGGCTAGTAAAAGAAAATGAAAGATTAAAAATATATGATAATGTTTATGGAGGCTTAAATGGAATACAAGGTATTTTAGAAAAAAAGATAATAAATTTATCTAAAATGTCTTCTGAACAATTAGAAATTTTTAAAAATTCCCCTTCTTCCGGTTTAGGTTCATGTAGATATAAACTAAAAAATTACATAGAAAATAAAGAAGAATACTTAAAATTAATTGAAATATTAGTTTCTTTAGATATAAAAGCTTTTTTTTATGTTGGTGGTAATGATTCTATGGATACTACGGCTAAGTTAAGTGCTTTTGCTAAAGAAAAAAACATAGATATAAAATTTATTGGAATACCAAAAACTATTGATAATGATTTAATGCATACAGATCATACCCCTGGTTTTGGTAGTGCTGCTAAATTTATTGCAACTTCTATTTTAGAAACTTATTTAGATTCTAAAGTCTATAGAGATAATGGTATATTTATTATAGAAACTATGGGTAGAGATACAGGTTGGTTAGCTGCTGCTGGAGCTTTAGCAACTTTACACGGAAAACCTTGTGCAGATTTAGTGTATCTTCCTGAAAAAACTTTCAATATGGTAGAATTTCTAGAAGATGTCCATAGAATTTATAAAGAAAAAAATCATGTTTATATTGTTGCATCTGAAGGCTTAAGAAATGAAGATGGAAAATTCTTAGCTGAAAGTTCTATTAGCACAGGACATGATAATTTTGGTCATTCCCAATTAGGAGGAGTTGGTCAATATTTAAAAAATTTAATAATACAATCAGGAATAACTAAAAGAGTTAAAGCATTAGAATTATCTGTTCTTCAAAGGTGCGCTATGCATTGTGCTTCTAAAATTGATATTGAAGAAGCTATAATGGTTGGAAAATTTGCTTTAGAAATATCAATTAAAGATTCTTCATCAGGACATATGGTTGCAATTAATAGAGATTGTACTGAACTTTATAGTAGTTCACCATTTTTAATAGAAGCTAAAAAAGTTGCTAATAACATAAAACATTTCCCTAAAGAATGGATTAATGAAAAAGGTAATAACATTACTGAAGAAGCTATTAACTATTTAAAGCCTCTTATAGATTATAACTACGATTTATTACCTTTGTATACAAGCTTTGCTTTATAAAAATAATTTGATTTTATATTTTCAAATAAAAAATCATGACCTTTTAATAAACTATTATATAGGTCATGATTTTTTAATTTAAATTATTTCTTACCAAATTTCATTGTTATATATTCTAATGCATTAAAGAATTCATCTATTTCTTCTATGGTATTATATAATCCCATACTCACTCTTATCATTCCAAATTCTTCCACGTTGGGATTTAAAGTTTTTTTGCAAATTTCTTCTGTAATTCCTAAAAGTCTTCTAACGTAAGTGTGCGCGCAAAAGCACCCATCTCTTACTGCAATACCTCTTATATCTGATAAATATTCACTTACTTTTTCACAATGAATATTATTTACATTAAAACAACCTACTGCTAATCTTTGTTCTTCATCACAATCACCATAACATGTAATACCTGAAAAATTTTTAAGCCCCTCTAACAAATAATTTTTCAATATTTTTTCATGTTCATTAATATTAGAAAATCCTATTTTATTTAACATCTTTATGGAAGCTATTAATGCTACTACACCTAAAAAATTTGGACTTCCAGCTTCATATTTACTAGGTGATTCAGCCCAATATACTTCATTATCTAATACTAAATCTACTGCTCCTCCTCCCTTTAAAAAAGCTTTTTTATTATTTAAAGCTTTTTTTGATGCTACAATAGCTCCAATTCCAAAGGGTGCATACATTTTATGAGCTGAAAATACTAAAAAATCAATATAATCATCATCCCCAGATCCTTTAATATTAATATTTTTATGAGCTACTAATTGAGCTGCATCTACTATAATTTTAGCTCCATATTTATGAACTATTTTAGCTATTTTATTAATAGGATTTATATATCCAGTTACATTGGATGCTGCAGTTATTGTTAAATACTTTATCTTTTTACCACTATTTTTAAATTTATCTTCAATATCTTCAATATTTATTTTTCCTTTATTATCTACATCTATATATTCAATTTTACCTACAAAACGCCAAGGAAGATCATTAGCATGATGCTCCATTCTAGTTGTTAAAACAATATCATCATTATCTACTAAAATACTAGCTAAAAGATTTAATCCCTCTGTAGTATTTTTAACATATATAACATCATATGGAGATTTTCTACTTAAATTAAAAAATTTTAATATTATTCTTCTAGATTTTTCATAAAATTTTGTGCAGTATAAAGCTTTTTTTCCTTTTCCTCTTCCAATAGATCCATAATTAACTAGAGAGTTATTAACACAATCTTGTACAAGTTTAAAAGCTGGTGTAGTAGCTCCATTATCAAAATTAATAGGAATAACTTTTTTACCATCTGGAAGCTCTATAGTTTCATTTATTCCTACAAATAAGTCTCTATATTCTGCTAAAATATTTTTAACCATAATGTAACTCCCTCCTGCTACATTTTATTCAAAAGGTATTGCAAAAGTTCAACCTATATATGGTAATACCATTAATTAATACTGAAAATTGATGAAAATAACTTTTCCTAGTATAATAATTGTATTGTTATTTAAGTAAAACATAATTTTTCAAAAAACATTTTATTGTTAAACATATATGGAATAGGAGTAATATAATGATTGTTTTAAGCTGTAGAAACATAAATAAAAGCTTCGGTATAGAAGAAGTTTTAAAAGATATTACCTTCAACATTAATGAAGGAGATAAGATTGGACTTATAGGCGCTAATGGTGAAGGAAAATCTACTCTATTTAAAATTTTAACTAAAGTTTTAGATTATGATAAAGGCGAGTTATTCATAGATAAAAATAAAACCTTAGGATATTTATCACAAAATTTATCTTTAGATAGTTCTAATACTATATACGATGAAATGCTTAAGGTATTTAAATCTTTGGTAGAATTAGAAAATAAAATAACAAATTTAGAAGAAAATTTAAATGAACCTTATGATTCTAATAAAGAAGAGTATCATAATAAATTAATTAAAGATTATACACTTAATCAAGAGTTATATGAAAATCGTGGTGGGTATACTTATAAAGGAGAAATTTCTAGAGTTTTAAAAGGTTTAGGATTTCTTGAAAATGACTTTAATAAAGTAATAAATACTTTAAGTGGAGGTCAAAAAACTAGAGTTGCTTTATGTAAATTGCTTTTAACTAAACCTGATATACTTCTTTTAGATGAGCCTACTAACCACTTAGATTTAGATGCTATAGAATGGTTAGAAGAATATCTTAAAGCATATAAAGGAACTGTTTTAGTAATATCCCATGATAGATTTTTCTTAGATTCAGTTACAAATGCTACCTATGAATTACTAGGTGGAAAAATATATTGCTATAATGCAAGTTATACTAAATTTTTAGAACTTCGTGAAAAAGATTTAGAAGCAAGATTAAAAGCTTATAGTCTACAACAGACAGAAATTAAAAGACAAGAAGAAATTATAGAACGTTTTCGTTCATTTAATCGTGAAAAAAGTATTAGAGCAGCCGAAAGTCGTGAAAAAGCGTTATCCAAAATTGATAGATTAGAAGCACCTGAAGTTATTAAAGCTGCTACAAAAATCAAATTTGAAACTTCCATTAAAAGTGGAAATGATGTTATTCATGTAGAAAATTTGAAAAAAAGTTATGGTGATAAATTATTATTTGAAAATATAAGCTTTGATTTAAAACGTGGTGAAAAAGTTGCTTTAATAGGAGAAAATGGCAGAGGTAAAACCACTCTTTTTAAAATAATAAAAGGAGAAGTAGAAAAAGATTTTGGTTCTTTTACTATAGGAAAAAATGTTTTCTTAGGTTATTATGACCAAGAACAATCAGATTTAGATCCTAATAAAACTATTTTAGATGAAGTATGGGATGATTTTCCTAAACTTACTACTACTGAAATTAGAAATGCTTTAGCATCTTTCCTATTTACTGGTGATGATGTTTTTAAAGAAATTTCATTACTAAGTGGTGGTGAAAAATGTAGAATAAATTTATTAAAACTTATGTTATCTAAATCTAATTTTCTATTACTTGATGAGCCTACAAATCATTTAGATATAATGTCAAGAGAAGCTTTAGAAGAAGCTATTTTAACCTATGATGGCACTCTTATAGTTATTTCTCATGATAGATATTTTTTAAATAAAGTTATAAATAAAATAGCAGAACTTGAACAAACAGGCGTAAATACTTATTTAGGTAATTATAGTTACTATTTTGAAAAAAAGAAAAATCCAAATAGATATGTAGGATTAGATGAACTTTCTTCTTCCGGTAAAACTAAAACTAAAATAAAAGAAGAAAGAAGAAAAAAGAAAGAAGCAGAAAAAGAAGCAAAACAAGCAGCTTTAAAAGTTAAAAACTTAGAAAAAGATTTATCAAAAAAAGAAGAACTTTTAGAGAACCTTCAAGGAGATCTTTGCAAAGAAGAGATTTATTCTAATCCAGCTGAAAGTTTAAGAGTTAATAAAGAAATATCTAAATTAGAAGAAGAAATAAATTCTTTATATGAACAGTGGGAAGAACTAGCTAGTCATTTAGAATAATACTATTATATAAATAAAACAACAAGTATTATTTCATTTTATCATATACTTGTTGTTTTAAATTATACAATCATTTACGTTTTATTTTTATTACTTAATTCCAGTAGAACCAAATCCTCCTCTATCCTTATTTCCAAAGGATTCAACTTCATAAAATTCTATTTCTGGCATAACTTCCATAATTCTAAATTGACCTATCTTATCTCCTTTTCTTATCCATGTACCTTCATATTTTTTATTATCTAAAGTTTCTATATGTTTACTTTGTAAACAATATACTGGCATATGCCATTGATCATTATCTCCTATATATGTATCATCTACTACACCTACTGAATTGGTTTGAATTATTCCCCATGTTTTAAATGTTGAACTTCTAGGTGCTAAATGCCCTTCCCATCCTTGTGGTAATTCTAAAGCAAATCCTAAAGGAATCATAGACCTTTCTCCTAATTTTACAAATACATCTTTATTTGAATATACATCTATCCAATTTCCTTTTACTATTTTTTTTAATTTTATTGCTCCTTCAAAATATTTAATTCTAATTTTCATAAGAAACCTCATCCATTCTTTTAATTTATTATTTTAAATTATATCATAAAATAATAAATACCCATAACTATATGAGTTATGAGCATTTATTATATTAAAAGTTTAAATAAACTTATTAATCTTTTTAATTTTATCTAACAACAACATCCCTTGCAACCATATTTTATAGGTGGTCTGTTGCAATTTTCTCTTTTTCTTACATCATTTATTATTACTATATTAGCACATTTGCATTTTTTACTAATACATACTTCATAACATGGATAATATTGTGGTTGAACAAAATAACATAAATCTAATGGTTGTTTAACAGCATATAAGCCATCATCTAAACAGCAAAAAGTAACTCTACCATTTTTGTCTGTACATTTGCAGTCAATTAGCTCAAAACCTGAAGTACAATCAACTTTATATAATTCTATAGGAGCTCCACTTAAAGGCTCTCCATCAGAACATTTTAATTTAGATTGTACATTTATTTTGCCTTTTACAGGTAGAGCTCTAGGCATAGCTCTTTTACATTCACATAATGCATCTGCTCCAAAACATTGATTACATTCACATTTTGTTCCTGTAGGATCTGGATAATATGAACAATCATTAGCACATACATTCATACTAGCAGGTTTTTGTCTGCTAGTATTACAAGAATTGCAAGGGTCACAACAATCACAAGGATCACAACAATCACAAGGATCACAACAATCGCAAGGATCACAGCAATCGCAAGGATCACAACAATCACAATGACTAGAATGACTCGCACAATTACAGTCAAAATTATCTACTGGTAATGCACTCTCAGCACTATTCATTGGCATTTCTAAATTCATTTCCATATTCATATCATTACCTAATGTAATTTCAGAATTACCGTCATTATTATACATCCACTCTAAAAATTCACCTGAGCCACCATCATAATTGGATCCAAAATTTTCATAAGACATTATTTTTTCCTCCTTGACGAGTAAAGTATACTACAATATATGTATTATAGTTACACATTGTGATAATTTTGGATATAAAGCTTCTAAATTTATTCTTTAGTATCAATTACTTTTTCAGCCAATCTTCTATATATATTAGCATTATTAACTAAAGATAAAACTAATAATAATTTTTCTGAATTTTTTTTATATGTATCTTCACTATTAATCTTAAATGTTTTTTCATCATTAATTATATTTTTAATATTTATTAAATCTTCATTATATAATTCTAAATATTTAAAATATAAACTTTCAATATCATTTACATTTATTTTTTCTTCATCATAAGCTTTTACAATAGGTTCTAATATTATCTTTATATCTGTTAAAGATAATATTCCTTTTAAATTATATATAAAACACATTATTATAATATGTGCTTTAGAATATTTTTTATTTTTTATTGTCATTAACAATTTACCTTTTGAATAATTGTTAATCATAGTTTTAGTAAGAATTTTATCCTCTTCATATCTTTTAACTTTACCTAGTTTATTTTCAAAAAGCTGAATTACTTGATCCATATATAAATCTATTTCTGGTATATCATTTAATAATATATTATCTTTTAAACATAACTCATCTAACAATACTTGTAATTTCATAAATCCTCCAAACATAGTAATTAAAACTATTTACTGTTACTATAACACTTATTTTTTTATTTATATATATTTATCATATTAGTATTCATATTTCTTTTCAAGATATTTCACATAAAAATTTATAGTATTCTAAATAAAATCTAATTGACAGTTAAACAAATATATAGGATAATATAAATATAATATAATGCGGTTTTAAAAACTATATGTTGTGTTAAGGAGAAAATGAAATGGAAAGATTTTTTAGAGAACCTATTAATGGATTAACTCACCTATTTGGAGCTTTTTTATCTATAATAGCTTTAATTTTAATGGTTATTAAAGCTATAAAACTAAATGGATTTGGATTAGCCTCCCTATCTGTATGCTTATTTGGATTAAGCTTAATTCTTTTATATTCTGCCTCTGCTACTTATCATCTTGTAAAAGCTAAAGATAATGCTATAGCTTTTCTTAGACGTTTAGATCACTCTATGATTTTTATACTTATAGGCGGAAGTTATATGCCTTATTTACTTATAGGATTAGAAGGAAAAAGTAGAGTATTCCTTACAACTCTAATTATAATTTTAACCATTTTAGGAGTTTTATTCAAAATGATTTGGTTTAATTGTCCTAGATGGCTATCTACTTTACTATATATTGGAATGGGATGGATATCTATATTTGCTATACCTTATTTTGAAAATATTCCTGCTGAAGCTATGCTTTGGTTATTAATAGGTGGGATACTCTATACTTTAGGAGGCATTATTTATGCTACAAAACCTAAGTTTCTTAATTATTCGTATTTTGGATTCCATGAAATATTTCATATTTTTATACTTTTAGGAAGTTTGAGCCATTTTATATCTGTATTTTTCTTTCTTTTAAAATAAATAAAGAAGGCATCACTTTAAAATGATGCCTTCTTTATTTTACTTACTTTATATACCTAATTAATTACTCTTTTATAAAATCTACAAACAATTTCATATTAGGTGAGATTAATTTATCTTTATGATATATAAAATATAAATCTCTAAAAATACTTATATCATTAATATTAATTTTTTTTAAACTACCATTATTAATTCTCTCTTTAGCACATTTAAATGGTACACATGAAATACCTAATCCTGATTCTACTACTCTTAAAATTGCCTCTGTATTGCCAAGTTCCATATCTACATTATATTTAAATCCTAATCCAATTAGATAAGATTCTATTATTTTTCTAGTTCCACTACCTTCTTCTCTCATTATTAACTTTTCTTCTTGTAATTGTTCGAATGTAACATATTCTAATTTAGATAACTTATGTTCATTGCTACAAATAAAAATTAATTCATCTTTCCATATAGGTTCTGGTATTATTTCTTTAAAACTTATATTTCCTTCTACAAAAGCAAAATCAACTTTATTTTCCATAATCAATTTTTCTATAATAGAAGTATTTTCTATTATTAAGCTTATATCAATTTCTTTATAATTTTCATAAAATTTTTTTATGTATTCAGGTAATATATATGTTCCTATGGTAGTACTAGCTCCTATTGAAATTTTTCCTTTATGACCTTCTTTACTATTTTTAATAGCTTCTGTTCCTTCAATATAAAGATTTAATATTCTTCTAACATATTGATAAAAAACTTTTCCTTCATATGTAAGATATAATTTTTTACCTATTCTGTCAAAAAGCTTCACACCAACACTTTCTTCTAATTCATATATTGCTTGACTTACAGAAGGCTGACTTATATAAAGATTTCTAGCAACTTGAGACATATTTAAACAGTTAGCCGTTTCCAAAAAAATTTTTAGTTTTCTTAAATTCATTATATTCAATCCTTACTTTTCTTATCTAAATCTTTATCCAATTCTTCATAATCTACATCTATAACTGGACCATCCTCATACAAATTGTCATCTTCTACGGAAGTTATTTCTTCTTCAACTTCTATATTATTCTTTTTTCTTGTACTCTTATGCTTAAATTTTAAAATTTGAGGTTTTATAAGTTTAAAATATAACCAAAATGCTGCAATTAAAAATAATATTATTGGCAATATATACAGAACCAAATTAAATACTATTATAGCAATTAAAACTATAACTATAATGCTTAAATATTTTTTCATTATTAACCACTTCATCCTTCTTTTTACATTTCTTATTCTTGTATATATATATAATAGCTTACAAATAATAAAAAAACAATTGCTAGTTTATTAAAGAAAAAAATAAATAATTATATTTAAATTAGGAAAACTAATTAAAGTAACATTTTAAAGAAGGTGATTTAATGAAAAAAAATATAATTTTTATGTGTTTTATTATAATTTTTACAATTTTAATTACTATTCCTTGTTTTGCATATGAAAAAAATGAAGATAAAGAAAATTATAATGAAAAAAAAATAGTATATCTTACTTTTGACGATGGACCTGGTGGTAAAGTAACAGAAAAAATTTTAGATACTTTAAAAAAAGAAGAAGTAAAAGCTACTTTTTTTGTTATTGGAGAATTAGCAAAGGATCAACCTAATATAATAAATAGAATTTATAATGAAGGTCATGCTATAGGTCTCCATACTTATACTCATAATAAAAATAAAATTTATAGAAATAATAAAAGTTTTTTAGAAGAAAATATTCAATGTCAAAAAACTATAGAAGAAATAACTGGATTTAAACCTTATATTTTAAGATTTCCTTTTGGTTGTAATAATAGTTTATATAAATTAAATAAAAGTATGGTTGATACCCTTCATGAAAATAATTTTAAAATATATGATTGGAATGTAGATTCAAAAGATGGAATGAATCCTAAATTAGCTTCTTATAAAATAGCTAATAATTCTAAAAGTACTAATTCAAATTCAGTAGTATTGCTTCATTGTGGATATGTAAATAAAAATTCTGCTGAAGCTCTTCCTATTATAATTAAATATTATAAAGATAATAATTATGACTTTAAAATTATAGATAATTCTACTACTGAAATCTATAAAATAAAAAAAGAAAAAAATTAAAAAAAGGGTACATTTTATATGTACTCTTTTTTTAATTTTTATTTTGTTCCCAAGTTTGTTATTCCTTTAACAATAGCTTCCGCTATATTTTCTGCATTATATCTTTTCATATCTTCTATAGAATTTAAAGAACAACATCTTATTAAAATACAAGGCATTTTAGTATAATTAGTAATATATAACGGTCCATTTTTTACTCCTCTATTATAATAACCAATCTCTTGCATATGTTTACAGATATTTAATGCAAATTTTTCAGATCGTTCTGAAAATTCATTAATCCAACATTCTACACCTCTACTTTTATTCTCTCTAAAATCTATACATAAATGTAATACTGAAGAAGTTTCATTAGCTTTCTTAACTCTATAATATAAAGATTCACCTACTGAAGAAAACTGTTTATTCCAAGGAGTACAGTCCACAATGTTAAATTTTAACTTTTTAAATTTTTCTCTTATTAAGTTCCAAATTTCCTTTGTGCACTCTTCTTCTACTTTAAGTCCGATTATCCCCTTATCTGGATAACAATTATGACTAGCATCTCCACTTATTATAGCACCTTCTGCTAAATACATATTATTCCTCCTTTGATTACATTTTACTAAAATAAATTATATTTTATAATATGACATAGAACTTATAAGGTGCTAATTATAATGAAATTTTTGTAAAAAAATCATACTTTTTGAAAAATAATATAACGCTAGTTAATACTAGCGTTATATTCTAAGAAACTGATTATTCTTCTATGTTTTCTTCTTCTTGTAAATCTACGTCATTAATTTCCATAGCTTTATTTTTTTTATCATAAATTAATGATACTATAAATGCTGTACTTGCTAAAGCTAATAATGCTAATTTACCTTTTTTTAACTTTTTATTTTGTTTCATAGAACTGCCGTTGCCAATAATATACAAACTAATTTATTGCAACAGCCACCTCCTTTTAATAAAATTTTTATTTTAAACTAAATACTTACATTTCAAAATATTTTTTATTACACATAATGTATTCTAAATGAATTTTATTTATTAATAACATATACTTCTTGTGTCCATTTTATTAAATCTAATTGTTTTTCTACTTCACTTAAACTCATATTAGGATGTATAGTTTCTTCATGTGCTATAGTAATAACTGACATAGCAATGGCGAACTTAACAGTTTCTTCTATTGATAGGTTATTCATATATCCATATCCTAATCCTGCAACAAAAGAATCTCCTGCCCCTGTAACATTTTTAACTTTTACATCATTAGCTTTAATTTTTCCACAACTTTTCCCGTCATTGTAAAATATACCTTCAGCATCTAAACTTATAAACACTTTTTCTACTCCAAGAGATCTAAAGTAATTACTGGCTTTTATTAAATCTTCTGAATCAGTTATTGGAAAACCCGCTAATATTTCTGCTTCATGTCTATTAGGTTTTATAGTATGAAAATGCTTTATTAAGTGTTTTACCCATCCTGCTTTTTCTGATGAAACTGGATCTAATATAAAGTTTGTATGTTCTTTAAAATTTGTTAATAAATATTCCATTATGACAGGATTGTCTGAATCAAGAACAGTATATTCAGAATTTTTTATTATTTCGCTTTTACTATCTATAAAATCAGTATTTAATGCATCTATACTTTTCATATCAGCTATAGCTGAAACCATTTCTCCATTCTCATCTAAAATAGCTAAATAAGTTGGAGTGGATCCATTTTCTATTATCATAGAATCTTCCATATTATACCCTATTTTTTTTGAATGTTCTATTATACTTCTTCCACTTTCATCATCACCAAGCATTGAAATAAATTTAATATTTGCCCCTACTCTAGCCATATTTTCAGCTATATTTCTACATACCCCTCCAAAAGACATTTTTACATTTCCTGGTGTTGAATTATATGGTCTATAATTTGCACCACAAAATCCAAAAATATCAACAACTGATGCTCCTAACACTAATAAATATGGCTCTTTTCTTAAGTTCATTAAAACTTCCTCCTAGTATATTTAATAAATTATATTGATACAAACTGATTATTGCTTGCATTATATTCATATCCATTATCATAAAGAACTTTTATTAGTTCTTCCTTTGATATATTTAAATCTTCACATAATATATCCAAAGAAGAATAAAAATCTCTTAATTTCAAATTAATTCTACTTAATAAAATAAATGGATCCATTTCTTTTAAATTTTGAAACTCTTCCATAAACTCCTCCATAAATTATTAAACTTTAACATTATTATATACGACTTATATAACTTCTACAAATATTTTATTATATTAAATATTCTTCCTATAAAGATTCTTATTGTAACATTTATTTAAAATATTCATATTCTATTAATGAGTAAAAGTAGGGATTACTCTTAGTTTTAAATTCTTATACTACAAACAATACATTTCCTTAAGCATTTACAATAAAAAACCATTGATTACTCAATGGTTTTTTATTTCTTTTAATACATACTTACTCAAATATTCCTTTTAAAATTAATTTTATATTTATCCAATTTTTTTATGCATTCTATAATTTTTAAATTATGTTTAATTATTTATTCTTCTTCTTTCCTTGTATTTCTGGAACTGGTGGAACATCATTTTTTTTTGGTGCTTCAAATCTTTTAGAGTTCCATGATGATTGTTGGTTTTGCTTTGACATAAAATTCACCTCCTTAATATAATACTATTTTGTAAAATTTAATTGTTTTTATACATTTTAATTGTATAGGGCTCTAAATTAGAAATTTAACTACTATATTTTTTAATTAAGAACCCTATATAATATAGTTAATTTTTTTATAAATTAACTTATTTATTTTTTCTATTAACACATTTTTCTAATACCTCTATTTAAAAAGTTATCATTTTTACAATTAAGATATCTATTATCTATACATTTATTATTACAACAATCCTTAACTTTCTCTAATAACTTAATACAAATTTCTATAAGACTTGATTCTGAAATTAATTTACAAGAACATTTTTTAATTTCACAACATAATACCTTTGCTTTTATATCAATAACAGTATACTTATTGCATGATGGAAGACTTATACAGGTTGAAAAAGGTACAGTAAAACATACTTCTTCCAAAATACATCCGCAATTCCTACCTCTAGATGCAAAATATTTTATTTTTATAGTTTTTGTTCCAGTTATAAATATTTTATTACCTAAAGAATTTTCTATAACCTTACATCCATTAATTACAATCTTTACACAAGATTCTTTTATTTCTTTTATATCTGGTTTGCACCTATCTAAAGCTAATATATTTGATTCACATATTTGTTTAATTAATGTTCTTTCTAACACAGGTTTGCAACAACTACTTTGAACATATTCATTACAACAAATATCACCAGTAAAATTGCAACAATTATACTGTTCATTACAACAACAGTAATCTTCATTGAAAACAAACATATTTATATCTCCTTTTTATTTTAATAAATTACTTTATTTTATGTATATATACTAATAATGTTTACATTCGACAACAAAACTGAAATATTTTATTGCTAATTTCAATAAAAGAACTTTTAAATATCTAAAAAAATAAATTTAAAAGCTACTAGTAACCATTTTTTGGATAATAAATATACTATTATTATATCTTATATGTCTATTAATACATTAAAATAAAAATTAATGTAACTTAAAATACTGTGATTATAGAAGGGTAATAGGCTTATATTTTTTAATTCTATTAAAAGGGGGAAAGCTATGAGTTATTATTCTACAAATTATTATGGAGAAGATGTATCTAATAATTTAATTAATCAAAAACCTACTCTTTTAGCACCTATTTCATTTTTAAAAAATCAATTTGATGAAGAAGTTACCGAAGAAATTGTTAACATTAAAAGTAATCATTCTTCTAAAATTAGTAATTTAGAAAATACTAATTCTAACAAAAATAAACCATCTAAAGACTTAAGCAATTCTTCATATAATACGGAAGAATTTAATTCTATTAATGAAAAAAATTTTACAAATAATCCTAAATCAACTACTATGCTTAACTCAAATTTAGATGAAAAAAAACTTTCAAATAAAAATATACTTAATTCACTTAATAAAAATGATTCTAATAACTCTAAATCAGAATCTTATAAACCTATTAAACATACTAATGAAAAATTTTCAACTTCAAATAAAAAAAATGTTACTCCCCAAAATACTTTTAATGGTAACACTAATACTTTAAATTCTATTAATGAAAATAAACTAGAATCCAATGAATTTTTTAATCCCTTAGAAAATTTTAAAAATACTAAAATTCATCATAAATATAATAAAATATGTGATTCTAGCTTTCAATTTTTCCCATCACCTAAATCTAATTGGTTTGGAATTAATATAGAAAAAAGTGATGTTTCTAATCTTTATTTTAATGATTTTAAAATTGATGAAAATTCTTCTATAATTCTCCCTAATAAAGTTTCAATTTCATCTACCAAATTTAAATATATAGCTCATACTAACCTTAATTGCTTATGTTTACAACCTAAATATAATAAAGATCTTAAAAAATTTCAGCCTGCCTACGCTATGCAAGTAATAGAAAATTTAGATTTCAAAAATTTTTGTGAATTAAAATTTTATTGTTCTAAATTTGACTATAATCACTTTAAAGCACAAGGATCAGCTAATAATACTACTTATAATTTACGTATATCTGCTACTTTATTTTTAAATGATATTAGCTCTTCCCTATGTGAGTTTATAGAAAACTCAAAAAACTGGCCCATAACATCAAATAATACTTTTTTAAAATTTTCATACTCCCCTTTATTTCAAATTTTAATTCCTGAAGGTACACCAAATGAAATAATCCTTACAGGATCTACTAGTTGCCCTATTCTTTCTGATTATAAATTTAATTTTTATAATTATATTCCAAACTTTGATGATACTAATTTTCATATAAAAAATAATGATTTAATTAAAGCAAATAAAGCTACTTTAGTTTTTATAGCTGAAGCTTTAGACCCAAATAATCCAGCTGGAATTTGCTTATTAGACGACATTTATTTTTTATAAACTTTATACAATGGAGGATTAATTTATGAGTTATGATTGTATGACTAAAAAAGACCCTTGTGAATGTATACCTAACCCACCTACCTTTACTGGACCAAGACAAATAAATGGAGAAATGATAGATAATAGTTCTATATTTTTTGGTGGTTTATGTACTCCTGAAGAATTTAAATTAGATAATGCTAACTTTTGGACTGAGCTTTCTGTAAATGGTACTATTTGCGTACCAGAAGTAAAACCTTGTATAGAATCCATTGATTCCATAAACACCAAAATAGAAATACTTAAAACAGAAGTGATTATCACTCCTGCTATTTACAGAAATGTTACTGATGATTCCATAGATGTAACTAATTCTGTTAGAAATCTTGAAGGAAAAATTACCACAGGTAGAAAACTTATTGTGGAAGGTCTTTTATGTTTTTCCGTTACCTATGTTTCTACTAACCTAAACCAAAGTGTGCATAGCTTCCATGGTCAAATACCTTTCTCTGCCTATATAATTGTTCCTTATCAAATTGGAAGAACTGATTCCTTAGATATAAACTATCAAATTGCAAGTTGTCTTGAAGATGTTATGGTTAAAGCTGTTAATGAAAGATGTATTTCTATTTGTGCAGCCTTTGTACTTCAAGCTATTCCTTCTGATAAAATGTGTGATGATAGTTACTTAACTGATTCTGGTATTCCTTGTAACTTCAATATAAATTCCAATTGTAATCATGAATATCCTTGTATGGATCATGAACCTATGTTTTATGGAGTATGCTCCTTAAAAAAAATAAAACCAATTCTTGATGTAACACAAGTTAATAGAAACACTTCTAACTGCCAATGGACAGAACTTTTTGTGCCAGAAATATTAAATATTCCTGATCATAAACCAGATATAGAACAAATTCTCTCTGTAACCTCTAATTTAGATATCATATGTCAAAAGGTTATTTTATCTCCACAAGCTGAAAGAAATCATGAAAATCTAGTACTAACTGGTAAAAAATTAGTTATTGAAGCTGTTTTAAGACAAAGAATTACCTATGTATCTACAAGTGATTGTCATTCTGTCCATTCAGCTCACTTTGATATTCCATTATCAGCTTTAATAGTTGTTCATCCAAATACTAATTTAACAGATAAATTTAGAATAACAGCTTGCATTGAGCATATTTATGCCTGTGCTTTAAATCCAAGACAAA
The DNA here is from genome assembly GCF_009295725.1 of Clostridium tarantellae. GTDB lineage: Bacteria > Bacillota > Clostridia > Clostridiales > Clostridiaceae > Sarcina > Sarcina tarantellae. Next base: position 749 of record NZ_WHJC01000049.1, on the reverse strand, counting down.
TCTTCAAAAATACCACTTTATTTCTTAAAGCTGATAATATAACTTGTATAAATCCTTAATATAAAATGTCTAAATAAGGAGGAAATTTATATGTATTGTACATGTTCAAATAATGGTGCTAGCAATTATAGTGTAGTAGGCCTTTGTGATGTAAGCAAATCTAAATTTAAGACTATAGCTGAAAATAATGCATGGACAGAAATAAGTGTACCAGAGGCTTTAATCCTTCCTGACTGTAAACCTAATATAGAAAAAATAGATAAGGTTTATATTAATGCTGAAATAACCTCTACTAAAGTAATAAATACTCCTGTAGTACCTACTGATAACACTACTAGACAATTAAAGCCTAATTCTGAAGGTCAAATATTAACAGGTAAAAAACTTCTAGTAGATGGATTTCTTTGCCAAACCATAGTATATACTGCTGCTATTCCAGAGCAGGCTGTATATACAGTTAAATTTAATGTACCATTCTGTACTTTTATAGTACTTAATGGAAATACTAATGTGGATATTGATAAATTTTGTGTAACTCCATGTATTGAAGATGTTTTTATTTCTCTTATAAATTGCAGAACTATATTTAAAAATGTTACTTTATTTTTATATTCAGAAAAAGTTGAAATGAATTGTCCTGGTGGAAGAAGACCAGTTACAACTGCTGATTGTAGAATTTAATTTTAGTATATTTAAAACATATTTCTTATATAAAATTTCAATAGTAAACTAATATTTTATTATAATAT
>NZ_WHJC01000048.1 GCF_009295725.1 Clostridium tarantellae | reverse complement strand
AATTATAATTTTTTAAATTTGTAGATAACTTTAATAAAGTGGCAAAGGCGGTCTGGGAAGCAGATTTTTTCCTAAATAATTTATATTATAAATAGTATATTGTTATAATGTTTCTTTTGTTTAGATAAAGTAAAAGCTATTTAACATATATTGTAAAATAGCACAATATATGTTAAATTAAATTTGAGAAAGTAATTTAAAATTTAATTTAAGGGGAGAGAAAGTCTATGTTAAAAAGATCTAAGAAGTTTTTAGCCTCTATTATTAGCACTATGTTTGTTTTTAGTTTAATACCAATTAATGCTAAAGTTTTAGCCACCTCTAATGAAAACGTTAAAGTTACAGTTCCTTATTTAAATCCTGTAGTACAAAACCTTCAAGAAATAGGTGATGGTTTTAAATTAACAGATACAGTAAATATAGTAGGAGAGGAAAGTGCTAATGAAACAGCTGTTAATTTTTTAAAAGAGTTATTACAAGGAAATGGTATTAATATTTCCTCAGAGTTTAATTCTGAAAATACTACTATAGTTTTAGGAGAAACATCTGGGAATGAAGCTGATGAGAATATAAAGGAAATAGTAGAGGCTTTAAATTTAACTAATGATGAGGCTTTAACTAAAAAGGAAGGTTATGTTTTATATACTTCAAATGATGATGAAAATGGAGAAAATGGTGCCATAGTAATTGCTGGAACGGATAATGACGGAACCTATTATGGAGTAGCTACATTAAAGCAATTATTGCAAAAGGAAAATTCAGTAAAGGTGCCAGAGGTAAAAATAAGTGATTTTGCAGAAATTGGGTTTAGAGGAATTGTGGAAGGTTTTTATGGTGATCAATGGTCCCATGATAATAGGAAAAGCCTAATAGATTTAGGTGGAGAGTATAAGATGAATACTTATATTTATGGACCTAAGGATGATCCTTATCATAAAAATAAATGGAGAGATCCATATCCAGAAGCAGAAGCTAATAAAATAAAGGATTTAGTGGAAACTTCAAATAAAAATAATGTGGATTTTGTTTGGGCTATACATCCTGGTGGAAGTATTACCTTTACAGAGGAAGATTATCAGGCCTTATTAAACAAATGCAATTTAATGTATGATTTAGGTGTAAGAGCTTTTGCTGTATTTTTTGATGATATTTCAGGACCAGGAACAGATGCAAATAAGCAAGCTGAATTTTTAAATAGACTTAATGAAGATTTAGTTAAAAGTAAAGGAGATGTAGCACCTTTAATAATGTGTCCAACGGAATATAATAAGTGGTGGGCAAACCATAATCCAGGAACATACCTAGATATATTAGGTGAAAAGTTAAGTAAAGATGTACAAATTATGTGGACTGGGGATAAAGTTATGTCAGACATAAATAAAGCATGTTTAGAGTGGGTAAATAATAGAGTTAAAAGAGATGTATATGTTTGGTGGAACTTCCCAGTAAATGATTATTGTAGAGATAGATTATTGCTAGGTGAAGCTTATGGTCTTGCTAATGATGTGGATAATGCTTCAGGTTTTGTTTCAAACCCTATGAATCATGCACAAGCATCTAAGTTTGGTTTATATAGTGTATTTAATTACTCATGGAATGTGGATGCTTATAATTCCACTGAAAGTTGGATAAACGCTATAGAGGCTTTAGTACCAGAAGTTAAGGAAGATTTTAAGGTTTTTGCTATTCATAATGCAGATGCTTATACAGACTATCATCAATATAGAAGAAATGAATCAGAACATTTAAAACCAGTGATAGGTAAGTTTAGAGAAGCTTTAACTAATGAAGGAAATTTAAAGGATTCAGCAGATAGATTAATAGAAGAATTTAAGGCAATAAAAAAAGCAGGAAGAAATATTTTAGATAATTGTAAAAATGAAGGCTTAATAAGTGAAATAGAACTATGGCTTCAATCTTTTGAACAACTTGGTATTGCAGGAGAAAATATAATTAATTCCATAATTGCATTAAAATCTGATGATTATAATGGATGGTGGGAGAGTTATTCAAAGGCTAAGATTGCTTTAGATGAAATGAAAAGAATAGATAGTGAAAATAGGCAAGATCAGCCACAACCAGGAGTTAAAGTAGCAAGTAATGCAGTAACTCCATTTGTTAAGGAAATGTTTAAAGAGTCTGAAAAAATGTATACAGATTTAGTGTATTTTGAAGATGTAACAAAATATGAACTAAGTCCTATAACTTCTTTTAGTAGTCAAAATAATATAAATAATATGGTGGATGGAGATGAATCTACTTATTATTATGCTCAAGAATTATTAGAAGTTGGTGATTATTATGGGGTAGATTTAGGCAAAATTGTTCCAATTACAGAAGTAAAAATAGTACAAGGAAGAAATGATAATGACCATGATAGATTCCATAAAGGTATATTAGAATATTCTATAGATGGTGAAACTTGGATTGCTATAGGGGGAGAAAGAACTGGAATTAAAATTGAAGAGAATAATTTAGATATACAAGCTAGATATGTGAGATATAGAGCTACTTATGCTGGAATACCAGGGGGTAAACCAGACCTTTGGACAGCCGTAAGAGAATTTAGCATTAGTAATGGTGGTGGAACATCTATAAATACTAATATAGAAGAGTTAAAGGCTTTAAAGGTAATAAAGGATGATGAAGCAGGTACTATTTATTATCCAACCATAGAAGATTTAACTGTGGATTCAGGGGAGTATTTAGGTTTTCAATTATCAAAACTAAGTAAATTAGAAAACTTTAGATTAAATATGAATTTAACTGAGGGAAGTTTAGAAAATCTAAAGCTTCAGTATTCTATAAATGGATTAGAATGGAATGATTTAGATACTACCATAAATAATGGAGTTTTAGAAATAAGTAAAAATGTGGTAGCTAAATATGTTAGAGCTATAAATGTGGGAGATGAAAGCTTAAAGGGAAGTTTAGAAGAATTTTTAATAGGTTTTCCTACAAAAGTAATAGCAACAGCGAATACTAATGCACCTATACATTCAGGAACTGCTAGTAATTTAGTAGATAATAATATGGAAACTTCATTATGGACAACTGAACAAAAAGTAGGAGATTACTATGAAGTAGATTTAGGTAAAGCTATAGAATTACATGATATAACAATATATTCAGATAAAAATGATTTCGTGAAATCAGGAGTATTAGAGGTTTCTTTAGATGGGGAAACATGGAAGGTAATAAATGATTTCTCATCAATTCCTCAAAATAAAGAAGTTGATGAAAGAAGTAAGTATCATACTATTAAAGGAAATGGTAATGGAGCTGAATATAGATATATAAGATTAAGAATGACAGGTGAAAGCGATATATGGAGCAAAATTCATGAAATTACTTTTAATGAAACGGTAAAAGATGATGTGGTATCTGCTATAGATGGAACCTTTGAAGGTGATTTATCTAAATTAGCTGATGGTAAACTAGATACAGCTTTTATTTCTAGTAGAGAAGCAATTGCAGGCGATTATATTAACTACAAAATTACATCCATAGAACCAATAAAAAATATTCATATACTACAAGATAGTAATGCTATTTCTAATGGAAAGGTAAGTGTTAGAACAGAGAATAATAAATGGGTTGAAGTAGGAGTTTTAGATAAGGCATTTAATAATATAAGTTTGCAAAACTTAGTTAATGAAGGTCATTCAAATAAAATATTAGATATTAAAATTTCATGGGATAATAATGGAATAGCTCCAAGTATAAATGAAATCATAACTTTAAAAGGAGAGTTAATTCCAGATATAATACCTGATCCAACTATTAAGCCAAATAAACCAAGAAATTTATCATTAGATAATGCAACTTCAGATAGTATAACAATTTCATGGAAGGAACCAGAAAACATTGAAATTAAAGAATACATTGTATATTTAGATGGAGTTAAAATAGATACTATATCAGGAGATGAAAAAATATATACTGTTTCAAATCTTAAATCAAATACTTTATATGGACTTAAAGTTGTGGCAAAGGGAAAAAATGATTTATTATCAAGACCAGTTGCTATTAATGGAAGAACTAAAAAGAAATAATTTAAGTTAATTATTACTTCAAGGGAGTAAAAGAAAATTGCTCCTTTGAAGTTTTTATTTTACAAAAATAAAATTAAATTTAAAAAAATTATTGCATTTAATAGGAAATATATGAATAATTAAGATAAGTGAAGTTTTATTAATTTAAATAAAGTAATAAATTAATTAATAAATAAATAAGTAAAAAATCATATACATATGGAACTAATAAGGGGGAAATTATGGAGTTTAGAAAAGCAGTAAAATCAGATATTGAAAGTATATTAGAGATTATTAAACAAGCTCAAAACTCTTTAAAAGAGCAAGGAATAGACCAATGGCAAAATAATTATCCTAATATTGAAACAATAAGTAATGATATTGTTAATGGATATAATTATGTATTATTAAAAGATAATAAGGTTATAGCTACAGTAGCAGTTATATTTGAGGATGATAAATCCTATGAATCCATTTATGAGGGACAATGGATTAGTAATGATGATTATGTAGTTATTCATAGAATTGCTGTTCATAATGATTATAAAGCATTAGGTTTATCCACCAAAATTATTAAGTATATAGAAAAGCTTTGTGGTAATAAAAATGTTAATAGTATTAAAGTGGATACCCATGAAGATAATATAATTATGCAAAATTTTCTTAAGAAAAATAATTTTAAATATTGTGGAGTAGTTTATTTAGAAGATGAAAGTAAAAGAATAGCTTTTGAAAAATCATTATAAATTGGACAAGTAGCTACTTTAAAAGAAGAGTAGAGTTTAGTAAAATCTATAAAAAATTTTATGAGAAACAAATACATCTAATAAATATAAAAGGAAATATTTTCAACAAGATATTTCCTCTTATGTTAAAAGACTAATATATTATATTTATAGTATTATTTAGTCATTATGAAATACACCTTTCATTTTAGTAAAAAATTTATTTAAAGTATTATTATCATCTTCTAAATTAGTTATTCTGTTACCATGTTTATTTATTTTTTTATCTATTTCTAAGTATTTTTCTTCACTATTAGCATATAGTTCTTTTATGATTTTTTCTCTTTCTTTATTATGATTATTAAATTCTTCAGTTTTACTATTTAATAAATTTTGATTTTCTTTTATAAGATTTTCTTTTATTTCATTAACATCCATTATAATAGTTTCTTTTAATTCAGAAGAATCTTCAGTATTTCTAGAAATCATTTCTGTAACTGTTTCAATTATATTTTTATTATTAAATTCCATTTGCTCTACTGAATATTCAATCTTTTCAGTAAGAGTAATATTTTGCTCATCAACTTTTCTTAATTTTTTATTAGTTTCTGCATTTTGTTTAGATACCTTATTTATAAGATTAATATTATCCTTTAAAACCTTTATGCTTTCTCTTGAATTTTCTGCTTGCTTACAGCTAACTTCTTTTAACCCTTGAAAACTAATGCTTAAATTACATTGTTGCTGAGCTAATGTTTCTAATAATCCTTTTATTTCATCAAGATCTAATTTATTAGATTCTTCTTGTATATTTGGACAAACTAAAACCTGCTCTTCTAATTCTTTAATTTTTAACTGAGAAGATTTTACTACATCTTTTAACTCACAAATTTCTTTATTTTTTTCTTTTAAATCTTTTTCTAATTTAAGTCTATGTTCTGTACTTAAAGTTATTTCATTTATTATTTGTTTGGTGGTATCATTAACCAATTCCTCATTATCTTTATTAGACTTTATAAAATCTAAAAAACCTTTTATTTTTTCTAAATTTTCCATAAATATCTTCATACCCCTTTTATTTACAAAATATACCTTAAATTATACATAATTTTCTTTAATATACAAGGAAATTTAACAAAAATATTTTAGATAATTACTTTTTCATATAATACTTTACCTTTTTCATCAATATGATTTTTAAGATTTTTATTTTGAATATTTTTATAAATTAATATATCAAAAAAATATGGAATAGGATATATTTCATTTAAATAATCTTCTAGTTTAATTAAAGTTTTCTCTGTTACCTTAGTACCAATTAAAGCTATGTCTATATCTGAACCAGATTTATAATTTCCTATGGCACGACTTCCAAATAAGATTACCTTTTCTATTTCATTAAATTTTGATAATGCTTTGTTTATGTAGTGTATATCTCTCTCTAATAAGCCAAACATATTTAAACTTCCTTTAATAATTTTTCATGTAATTTATCTATTTCAGGAATATATGTTTCTATAATTTCTTTTAACATTTTATTAGCTAATTCCTGATCATAAGTATGAGTGGTTAAATTTCTACTAGATAAAGCATCTATCCAAACATGCCCATTTTCTATTATTTCATTTTGAAAAGCTTGTTTAATAGTTTCTCTTGGACTCTTAACTATATATCCATCAGCTTCTAAATAATCTTTTAAAACTTTCCATGATAATTCAAAACTTATTTCAAATAACTGAATTATGCCTGCTATTTCAAGTTCTGTTTTTATAGGACCGTTTGAATATTTTTTTAACAATTTGTAAGATTTAGAGAAATTTTCAAATCTTTGTTTCCATCTAATATCTTTTAAATTTTCCATATGTCACCTCTACAATATTTAATATTAAGATATTTATATTATAACATTAAAAAAGAAAAAAATTATTATATTATTCTTCAAAAAAAGTTTGTAATAAGGAAAAATTTATATTATAATAAAAAACATAATAAAACAAAAAAATAAAAGCCCTCAGTTATATAAGTGCTCGCAACACTTATATAACCCGACTACGTAGATATCCAAAGTATCTAGAATCGTTGAGAACTTAAATGACTATATATAATTTATGTATATAGTATAAAGAATATACTTTCAGTTGTCAATAGGTCTCTAGAGTTTTTTAATCTTTTTAGGATTAATTCTATATAGAGGCTTTTTTATTTGACGGATGAAAGGAAAGTTTAACAAATGAGTAAGTATAAAAGAAAATCTATAAACATATCTAAAGAGCAAAGAAAGAGAAATAATGTATCATATACAGCTATATATGATGATTGTCTAAATAAGAACATATCTAATGGAGCTTTTAAGCTTAATTATCTTATACAAAGTAAGTGCTATAAAGGTACTGAAATGTTTTATTCTCAGGAAACTTTAGCCAATGAAATGGGAGTTTGTGTAAGAACTATACAAAGATATTTAAAGGAATTAGTAGATGCAAAGCTAATTTCTATTAAAAGACGTGGAAAAAAGTTAACTAATATTTACACTGTTTTAAGAAAAGTTATGGTTGAAAAGCAAAATAATTTAAATGAAAAAATAAATGAACTTAAAGAAAAACATAGCAAGAAAAAAAGTAGTGGTAAAAGCTTTAATAAAGACAATAAAAAACTACAATTTACTAATTATTCTCAAAGAGAATACGATTATGATAAATTAGAGAAACAATTATTAGGTTGGGAATAATGATTTCTCTTTAAAATTTAATATTTTTTAATATTAGGCTTTTTAAAAAATTTTTTAATAAAGCTTTTTTGTAGTGGAAAAAATTAAATATTTTACTTAATTTAACTTTTATGAATATGAATTTAAAAGTATTTATATGCTTAATTTGGTTATTATATGTAAATTATTGTTGTGATATGACATTTATATAAATCTAGTTAATAATGATAAGACATTTATATATTAAAATGAAGCGACAAAGATATTTTGCTAATAAATAAAAGAGAAATAAATAAAACTTATATTAAGAAGTTAGAGTTTATATACCTTGTTTTTAAATATAAAATTAGAAGATTTTTAATGGTTTTTTTTTCTAATTAAGGTATAATTTAAATATATAAATTTTATACAATTAAATAAGGGGGAAAAATATGAGAGGTGTTTGTGTATTTTTAAAAGATATTATAATTATACCTTTTAAATGTGCCTTTTTGGAATCTTTTTTACTAGTAGCTCAAAAGATATTTATGGGTATAGCTCCAACATTAGAGATGCTTGCTATAGCATCCTTTTTAAATAAAGCCTTAGCCATAGCAGAAAATAAAGCTACATATAATGAAATTTATTTACCTATTATAGCTTTAGTAACAGTGGTAGCTTTAAATATGCTTTTAGAGAAGATTATAGGTTTTGTTAATGTACGGCTAGAACTTAAGCTAAAGAAAAATTATAGGGTGGCTTTAGTAGAGAAAATAGCTAAGTTAAATTATAGCTATATTGAAAATGAAAAAAGCTGGAATATTATATTTAGAATTTCAAAGGAACCAGAAATACAAATAAAGGATACCTATAATTCATTTTTAAATATGATAGCTTTAATTGTAAGGGTATTAAGTCTTTTATCAGTGTTATTTTACTATTCTTGGTGGGCAGCTACCCTTATTTTAACAGTCTCTGTTCCATTATTTATTTTAGCTATTAAAGGTGGAAAAGCTATTTACGAAGTAAGTAAGGAGGCCGCAGAAGAAAGAAGAAAATCTGATTATATAGGTCTAATGTTAGCTGGTAGAGAATTTGTAGATGAAAGAGCTTTATTTCAATATGGTAATACTTTAAGTGAAAAATGGCTTAAAATATTTGAAAAGGTTAGAATGCTTGAATTTAATGTTGTGAAAAAATGGATTATAAGTGCTAGAATAGGAGGACTTGTTACTTCTTTATTAGCTGTATTAATTCTATTTATATTTTTAAAGCCTTTAGCTGATGGAACTTTAACCATAGGTGTATTTATATCTATTGGTTATGGAGTTATGGATTTAGTTAATGAAATGTCTTGGAAATTATCAAGTTTAATTCAAGAATTATCTAAAAAGAGAGAATATTTTAAAGAGATTAGAGAATTCTTTGCTTTAAAGGAGGAAGAAGGTTCCTTAGATTTACCTTCAAGTGGTTTAACTCTTGAAACCTTAGAATTTAAAAATGTTACTTTTAAATATCCAGGGACAGAAAATTATATTTTTAAAAATCTATCCTTTAAAATTGAAAAGGGTAAACATTATGCTATAGTGGGAGCTAATGGTTCTGGTAAAACTACAGTAACTAAGCTTATAACTGGTTTATATAAGGATTTTACTGGGGATATTTTAATTAATGGAAAAAGTATAAAAGATTTCACATCTGGAGAGCTTAAAGGGTTAACCTCTGTGGTATATCAGGATTTTGCAAGATACTTTGTATCCATAAAGGATAATATAGCCCTTGGAAATATTAATTCTATGATGGATGAATACTTTGATAAAACCATAGATGGTGCTGTTGAAACTATTGAAATAAAGGATAAAATAGATTCCCTTGAAAAAGGAATACACACAGAACTTGGAAAGCTAAAGGAAGATTCAGTGGATTTATCTGGAGGACAATGGCAAAGAATAGCTATGGCAAGGTCCATTGTAAGTGATGCAGATCTTAGAATACTAGACGAGCCTACTTCTGCCTTAGACCCTGTTAGTGAAAGTAAGGTTTATGAAAACTTTGAAAGAATAAGTAAGAATAAAACCACTATATTTATAAGTCATAGACTAGGATCAACAAAGCTTGCTAATGAAATTTTTGTTCTTGAAAATGGTGAGTTAGTAGAAGTTGGTTCCCACGACCATTTAATGAATTTAAATGGAGTTTATGCAAATATGTATGAAAGTCAGAGGGAGTGGTACGCATGTTAAAAAAAGAAAAGGATATGTCCGCATTTAAAATATTTAAAAAATTGCTACCTATGTGTTTTAAGGCCTCTCCTTTTAGGTTTATATTAAGCTTAGTTCTAGGTTTTTTTGTTAGTATTTCTATATTTGGTAAAACTATTGCTGTTCAAGGCTTTTTTGATGCAGCAACTAATTTATTTAATGGTACTAGCTCTATAAAGGTTGCTATATTAGCAGGGGTATTTTTAGCTTTTATATCCATATTTGGTAATGTAATAAATGCTGCTCTTAATATACTAGGCAACTATTTATTTGAAAAGATAGCAGGATATATAACTAATTTTGTTAATAAAAAGGCTAGTAAAATAGAACCTATTAACTTTGAAAGTTCTGAAACCTTAGACCATATAAACAAGGCACATCAGGGAGTTATGGGAGGAATATTTTTAGTTACTAATACCTTAATGATTATAACTACCTATGTTCCTTACTTTGTATTTATGGGAATATATCTTTATAAGCTTAATCCTATATTAGTGGTATCCCTATTTTGTGTGTTTATACCTGTAATTTTAAATCAATTTATAAGGGTTAAGGTTTTTTCAAAGTTAGAAAATGAATCAGCTAATATAAGAAGAGAATTTGACTATTATGAAAAATGTATTATAGATAGAGAGTATTTTAAGGAAACTAGACTTTTAGGAGCCTTTGGTTACTTTAATAAAAAGTATAGAAATTCTTTAGAAAACTTAAATAACAAAATATGGAAGGCTGAAAAGAAATCTAATTCCATAGAATTATTAATGAAGGCAATTACGGTTATTGGCTATGGAGTAATTTTATATTTACTATTTATTAGTTTAATGGATGGAAAGATTTCTATTGGTGCTTTTGGGGCAGTATTATCTTCCATAGGAATGGTATTTGCTTTAACAGAGGAGCTTGTTTCTATGGAAGTAGGACAAATAACAACTCATTTTGGTGCTGTTAAAAATCTTATGAACTTTTTAGATTTAGAAGAAAGAAAGGGAGAAGAAGTAGAGATTTTACAAGCTCCCTCCATAGAGCTTAAGGAAGTTTCTTTCTCATATCCTTGTACAGAAAAGGATATTATAAAAAATATAAGTTTAAAAATAGAGCCAAAGGAAACCATTGCTATAGTAGGAGAAAATGGAGCAGGAAAAAGCACTTTAATGAAGTTAATTTTAGGTTTATACCTTCCTAGTAAGGGAGATATTTTCTTGCAGGGACATAATACTAAAAAACTTTCTCATAAATCTGTATTTTCTAACTCTTCAGCAGTTTTTCAAAAATTTCAAAAATATAAATTTAACCTAAGGGATAATGTATCCATAAGTAATATTGATAATGTGGATGATAAAAAAATAAAAACTTGTTTAGATGAGGTCGAAATAGATATAAATAGGGAATGTTTTTCTGAAGGATTAGATACTCTACTTTCTAGAGAATTTGGAGGAATAGATTTGTCCGGTGGTCAATGGCAAAGAATAGCCATAGCAAGAGGGCTTTATAACTTTAATAACCTAATTGTTTTAGATGAACCCACAGCAGCTATTGACCCTATTGAAGAAGGAAAAATATTTAATAAATTTAAAGAAATTTCTAAGGATAAAACAGCTATTATAGTTACTCATAGAATGGGTACAGTAAAAATAGCAGATAGGGTTGTGGTTTTAGATGCTGGTGAAATAACAGAAGTAGGGGCACATGAAGAAATTATAAAAAAAGATGGAAAATATAAAGAAATGTATGAAGCTCAAAGTAAATGGTATGAATTTACTTAAAAGGAAAGGTTGTCTTAGTATAGACAACCTTTTTTATATAGTAAATTAAATTACAAAAATAAAAACAAATGTTATAAACTTATTAAAAAATATTAGTATAAACTAATATTTTTTATACTATTTAAATTTGTAGTTATCTTCACTTAATTGGGAATAATTTCATAAAATATCTTAAATGTTTTAATTCTAAGGAGGTTTATATGCAAATAAAGCGTAATAGCTATAATTTAGGAAAATCAAAGAACATAGAGATTTCTTCAGATAATTTAGATATAAAAGCAGATGTTATTCTTCATGTTAATGAAAAAGAGTTAAAAGTTCACAGCTCTATTTCAGGAGTAGTAGTGGATGTATTTAATAATCCTATTAAAAATGCACTAGTTAAATTAATGAGCATTAATTTAGAGCCTATAGATAGCACTAGAACAGATGAAAATGGAAAATATATTATAAGTGTAATTCCTAAGAATACCTTATATATGGTTTTGGCTACTGCAACAGAGAAAGTTGTAAAGGAATCTTCTTCATTTACATTAAGAACTGGTGAAAATAAAATTATAAATTTTACTTTATATAATGATACCAATACATTATTTGGAGCTATAAGTGGTACTTTAACTGATAAGAATAATAATTTATTTAAAGGGGCTGTAATTTCATTATATAAAGAAAAGAATAATTCTAAAGAGTTAGTTGCTATAACATATTCCGATGAACAAGGAACTTTTTTCTTTAGTGAACTTTTACCATCAAAATATAAAATTTTAATACATTCTCTTTCTAGTATGAGCTATGAAGAAAATATTTTTATAGAAAGTAGAAAAATATATACTTTTAATAAATCTTTAGATTTTAATTCAAATTTAAATGATGGTTCTATATCAGGAACTATAACGGATGCTTTAGGAAATTTTATTTCTAAGGCTGATGTTATTCTTTATAAAATAGAGAATAACATAAAAACTCCTGTAGCATTTTCACAAACTAATAACTTTGGAGTATATAGTTTTACTAATGTACCTTTTGGCTTTTATTTAGTTAAATCTAATAGAGCTGAAAGTCTAGAGTTAGATAATATAATTTCTCCCTCAGTAAAAATAACATCTACTTTAGAATTAGAAACCTATAATTTTTCTAAAGGTATTTTAGAAAATGATGCTATGATGGATTCTAATGGATTTGTAACTTCCCTTGGAGGAGAAAAAGATGGTTCTGTAACCTTAAGTGTAAATATAGAAAAATATGGTCTTTATACTTTAGCTATTTATTATGTATCTGCTGATTATAATAGATCTTTAAAAATTAATGTTAATGAAAAAGAACTTGATAAAATTTATAAAGTGCCTATAACACCAGGCTGGACATTAAAGGATTCAAAGATTATTGAAATTTCAACTCCATTAAATGCAGGTATAAATATTATAAAATTTCATGGTGATGGTAAAAGTTTAGCCCCTTATCTTAATATGATAACCCTAATTTTTAATGAAACAGAAAATATACCTATGTTTAACAGGACTTTTTCATTTTATAATGATATAATATTTGAAAATATTTCTTTAGCAGGTACTTATTCTAATGGAGCAAAATATAATAAAGAAACTTTTTTAGTAACAGCTTTAGGGGGAGAAAATGATGGTTCTGTAACTCTTTCACTGGAAATATCAGATTTAATATTGTATTATATGGAACTTAAATATGTGGCTAAATTACCTAATCTTACTTTTAAAATAGATATAAATGAAGAATCTAATAATACTATCTATAAAACACCTCAAAGTAAAAAAATAAATATTCTAGAAACATCTACTTTTACTCTGCCTATTTATTTTAATAAAACTATAAATTCTATAAAATTTCATGGTGATGGTAAAAATTTATCTCCAGATTTAGATAGTTTTTACTTAATAGTTCCTCCTATAACTCAAAATTTAACTGAGGGAATATTTGAAAATAGTGCTAAACCTTTTAAAGATAATGAATTTGTTTCAGGTATAGGAGGCCCTCAAAATGGAGCAGTAGCTGTTTCAGTTGATATTTCTGTATATGGACATTATAAAATTTATTTAGAATATGTGGCAACCACAGTTACTTTACCATTAAAAATAGATGTAAATGGTATAAATAATAGTACTATAACTCATTTCCTATCTCCTACAGGTGGATTAACTACTGATTTTAAAAAGATTTTTAGTACTCTTATATATTTTAATTCTGGAATTAATACTTTAAGGTTTTACGCAGATGGAAAAGAATTTGCTCCAAATTTAACCACTTTTAAAATCATTAAGACTACATTAATTGGTGATAATACTAAAAATATTAATGAAATAAAAGATTTTTATGAAGTAACAGAAGGAAAATTAAGTGGTTCTGCTACTTTAGATAAAAATAAAAAATTTATAACTGCTATTGGAGGTGAAAATAAAGGAGAAGTTACCTTTAATGTTACTGTTAAAGATGAAGGGGAATATGTGCTTCAAATAAATTATTATTATTTAAATAGAAATTTTAAAATAAGTGTTAATTCAATAGAGAACGAAAAAGTTTGTAAAACTTTAGGTGAAAATAGGGGAATTTTTAAAACCACTATAAACCTTAAATCAGGTGATAATATTTTAAAGTTTTATGGTTATTTTAGTGACCTTGCTCCTAACTTAGGAGATTTTACATTGCGGTTAAATGCTCCATTAGATCTTAGAAAATCAGAGTTTTTTCTTTATAATAATGCTAAACTTCTTCCCACTGGCGTTATAACTTCCATTGGTGGAGAAAATGAAGGAAACTTGGCATTAGATTATTTTGCTTTTGAATATGCAGAATATACTTTAGATCTTATACTTTCTAATGATGATAAGGAGCTTTTAATAAATATAAATAATACTGATATTATAAATATAAATAACACTCCTAATGTGCAATCTTCAACTATTGCATATAGTAAAAATATAGTATTAGATTATGGAAATAATATTATTAAATTTTTAGGGAATGGTAAAAATCCTGCTCCAGATATATATAGTTTAAATATAAAGCCTGCTTTTACAGGTTCTTTTGTTTATACTTATAGTTTTAGTAAAGATGTTCTTAAGAATAGTGCTTTTTTAGATATAAAAAATAACTTTGTCAAAAATATAGGAACAAAAAACAATGGTACTGCCTTATTAATAGTGCAAATGGAAAATGAAGGTATTTATGATTTGAATATTCAATATATTAATCCATTTCATAGAAAAACTCCTTTAAGATTAAAAGTAAATAATAAGTTTATTGAAACTACTTATTATATTCCAGACACTGAAAATATATCTGATTACAATAAAATAAAAATATTTGTTATACCAAAAATTTCATTAAATAAATCAGTAAATTTTATTGAGTTTAGTGGAAATGGAATAGATCCTGTAGCTTACTTAGGAAAAGTTAGATTAAGTAGGTCTTTAGATATGGTAAATACTGCTAGTGATGAATATTATGCTAGTGAAGGTGATATTGAAAATGGTGCTAAAATATCTAGTTTCTCAAAAAAATTCATAGATAATTTAGGAGGAAATAAACAAGAAGGTTCTGTAACAATAAAAGTAACTATAGATAAGGAAGATTTTTATAATTTATTTATAGAATATTTGGTTAATATAGATAATAGTGTTTTGCTTATAGAAATTAATGGAGATGATACAGGTAACTTTTATACCTTGCCTAAAACTGAAGAGTTAAAAGAAGAATATTCTAAAAATTTTATTATTCCAGTTTGGTTAAAAAAAGGTGAAAATTATATAAAATTTCATGGAGATAAAATCAAAGCAGCCCCTAGTATAGGAAAAATAAATATAAACAAAGCACCAGAACTTACAACTTATGCTTTTTTAAATGCTCAATTAAAAAATGCTAAAATTTTAGATTCACCTGTTGGATATATTTCTTTAAAGGGAGGATTAAATGTTAGTTCAGCTTATATAAAAGTAAAGGTGAAAAAAGAAGGAAAATATTATTTAACCTTAAGATATTTATCAAAAGATAAAAACTTCCTTAATATAGCTATAAACAGCCCAGTATTCGGAGAAAATTTTAATTTTCCAGCTACTAAAAGTGAAAATGCTTTTCATGCAAAATCTATAATCTTTGAAGTTTATTTTAATAGTGGTGAAAATTTAGTATTTTTTAGAAAGCTAAAAAAAGCTAATGATATTGAAATTTTATTACACTCCTTTTCTATTTCTACTCATAATTTAGTAAGAAATTTTTCCTTAAAAAGATTATTCTTTTTAAATGGTGCAAAACTTAATGAAGATACTGGTTTTATTGAAGGATTAGGGGGAGAAGAAAATGGATATATAGTAATAAATACATTTATAGCTCAAGGAGGCTTATATGATTTATATATAAATTATTTAAGTTTAGATGTTAAAAGAAAATTAAAAATCCAAATTAATGATGTTCCTATAAAAAATAGTTATTATTTTCCTTCAACAGGACATCTTATGCATAAAGCCTTTGTTAATACCGTAACCATACCTATTAATTTAAAAACTGGTGATAATAAAATTAAAATTTATGGAAAAAATAATTTGCTTGGACCTATGATAAGTGAAATAACTTTAGCTTTAAATACAGAAAATGCTATAAAATTTTATTATTTATCTGATGGTACTTTAAAAGGTGGTGCTACTTTAGATAATATATCTAAAACGGTAAGTAATATTGGAGAAAAAAATAATGGTGAAGTAACAATAAAAATAAATATAACAAATTCTAATATGTATACTTTACAGCTTCAATATAAAAGTAGTAATAATAATAATTTATTATTATTAGATATAAATAATATTTCAATAAATAAAAAGTTTAAATTATTGGAAACCAACGGATATTTTAATAATTTTACTATAAAGACTTTTCTAAATACAGGAGATAATTTTTTAAGATTTTATGGAGATGAAAAGAATGAAGGTCTTACTCTTGGAAATTTCTATTTAATTAATGATTTAAATTTATGGACATTTGAAAAAAATGCTATTAATTTTAATGTTGCTTTAGGAGAACTTAAAAATGGTGCATATGTATATTTAGATTCCTTAGATGATACTCCTTGGGTGGATAAATTAGGTGGTAAATCTAATGGTTCTTCTACAGTAACTATAAATATAGATTATGATGGAGAGTATTCTTTAATAATAACTTATTTTGCTAGTATTGATGATTCTAAAAAACCTATTTCACTTACTATTAGTATTAACTCCAAAAAAAATGGAAGCATTTATTCTTTAATTCCTGGAGAAGTTAGAAAAACTGAATTTATTTTTGATTTAAAAAAAGGAGAAAATAAAATTAAATTTGCAGGAGATGGCAAGAATAAAGCTCCTAAATTATCCTCTGCTACACTTACTCTTAAAAGTATATATATTTAATTTTAAAAATTAAATTAACTGAAGGTTTTTTTTAGAAATTCATAAAGAAAGTAATAAAAATTTATACTATTAAGGTAGGATTTCTATATTTTAATGGAGTTCTACCTTTTAAATTTTTCTATAACAAATTTATATTTTTTAATATACAATATTTATTACTATTTAAACTATAAATTTAATATACTTATGAAC
>NZ_WHJC01000047.1 GCF_009295725.1 Clostridium tarantellae | reverse complement strand
ATATATATTATTCTTAACAATATAATCATGTTCTTAAAGTAAAAAAATATAAAGTTAATTAATTAAAATTAAATTCTTTAGAACTAAATTACTATATTTAGAGTAGTATATAGTAAAAAATTAAAAAAGGAGGGAATATAATGAAACTTAAATCAAATAATTTTTCATTAACTAAAATACCAGCTAAAGAAATTTTGAAGTTTTGGAGTGAAGCAATAGAATTAACAGCATCTAATTATAGATCAATTATTGTAGCTGGAGAGGTTGATGATTTAAATGGAAATCCTATAGAAAATGCTTTTGTACAAATAATGGATGAAGAAAATAATCCAGTATATCATGGTTTTACTAATGAAGAAGGGAAATATTTGTTAAATAATATTCCTATGAATTCAAAATATAATATATTAGTAAAAGCAAATAATAAAAAAATATATTATGGAAATAGTTTTGAAGGTATTTTAGATGAAGTAAAAATAATAAATTTTATATTAGAAGATGATATCACAAAAGAATATAGCATAATAGCGGGATCTATAATAGATGATGATAATATGGAAAATGTAATAAAAAGCGCTATTATAACTTTAAGTAAACTAGATGAAAATTATAATGAAAAACTAATAGATGTAACTTATACTAATGAAAATGGACAATATATATTTACAGATGTTATGGATGGAGAGTATATTATATCTGTAACTGCATCAGGATATTTGAATAAGATAGTAAATAAAAAAGTAGAAAATAAAATAAATAATGTAATTGAATATAAAATAAATTTGCAATTAGAAAAAGACATGAAGAAGGGATCTATTTCAGGTATTATAACTGACTATAATGATAATCCTTTAGGTAATACTAATGTAGTTTTATACAGTATAAATAAAGAAAATTCTTTAAAACCAATAGCTTTTACTAAAAGCAATGAAAAAGGAATGTACTTATTTACAAATATTCCAGAAGGCAATTATAAAATTATGTCTAAGCAAGATGAAATAATAAACATAGAAGAATAATTTATTTAACTAAAAAGACTATTACAAAACTAATAAAGAAAAATTAGTTTTGTGATAGTCTTTTATAATATATTAAGAATAAACTTTTATTAAATTTTCTCCAATATTTAGATTAAGTTTTATATGAATATAATTTAAATTAGAAGAATTTAAATTATAGATTTCATTTTTTTCAACATTATTAACTGAAATTTTTATACTATTATCTTTTAATGATTTATAAGAAAGCTTAAGATTATATAGTCCTGTTTTAGGTACATTAGCTTTAAAAGAAACAGAAGCTGGAATAACTCCGCCTAAACCAATTATAGAACCATTTTTTATAGTTGCATTGCCTGATAGAGTATATTGTGATGGTTCAATTATATTAGAATATTTGATTTTTGAAATTTTAATATTACTAATAGAAGGACCATAATTTATAGTATCTCCATGGAGTGTTATTATATTATATCCTTCATTTAATGAAATTGGTAAAGTAAATATAGATGTATTTATAAAGTCCCAATCAATTGTTTTTGGTACAGTATATATTGTACCTAAACCCTTACCATTAATTTCTATTTTTAAAGGTCTATCTTGATCTCCTGACAAATATTCTATAGCCAATAAGTAGGTATCAAAATATGGTGAATTAACCTTAAATGTTGCAGAACCATCACTAGGGCCTCCTATATTATCTATGAAATTTGTATTTTCATTTAATATTGCACTATTTAATAATAATCCTTCTTTAGCATCAATAAAACCTACATCTAATGTTTCAGTTATAATACATTGTCCCAAATTTGGAGAAAAGTTTATATTATCTCCATGAAAAGTTAAAGTATTTTTTCCTTTTAGTAAAAATAATGGTACTGTAACAGTAGAAACACTAGAAATTGACCAATCTTTAGTTTTAGGGAAATAATATATTGAATTGCTAGAAATTCCATTGATGTCAATTTTTAATGATCTTGTTTTATCTCCTGATAAATAAGAAATAGATAACATATAATTAGTGGTATTAGGAATATCTATAGAGATACTAGATTTACCATCAGTTGGACCACCTATATTTTTAGTAAATCCAGTGAATGAATCTATACTAGCTTTATTAGATAATAATCCATCAGCTATATTAAGAGATTTATAATATAAAGTTTCTTCTTCAGATAAGATGAAACTATCTATAAGTAAATTATCGTTTATATTAGGAGACAATGAAGGAGTTGAAGGATTACTGTTAAATGGAACATCAAAACTAGGTAAAGATTGTGTAGATGGAGATTGAGGTGGAGAAGTTATAGTTATTAATTGAGATTGTTTAGATTTAACGAGGAATGTTCCTTTTGGAACATTTATAAATGAATAAATACCATGAGAGTTTGCCGTAGTAAAGGCTATAGGAGTTAAATTGTTTTGTAAATCAATACTATATAGTATAACATCTGCATTTGGAATAAACTTATTATTTGAATCTAGAATAACACCAGATATTATACTGCTTGAACTAGTAGAATCATTTGATAAAGATATATTTAATATAGAAATTTTATTACTGGTTATAGTAATATCAGATTTTGATGGCATATATCCTAATGCAGAAGTTGTAATAGTGTATTCTCCAGGAGTTAGTTCACTAAATATAAAGGAACCAGAAGAGTCTGTATATGTTATTGATACTAAGTTTAATTTAGAGTTTACTAAATTATATAGTGAAATTACAGAACCAAAGATTGGTTGTGAAAAATCAATAGTTGTTAAAGTACCACTAATTGCTCCTAGTTTA
This sequence comes from Clostridium tarantellae, assembly GCF_009295725.1. Taxonomy (GTDB): domain Bacteria; phylum Bacillota; class Clostridia; order Clostridiales; family Clostridiaceae; genus Sarcina; species Sarcina tarantellae. The sequence continues at coordinate 14,337 of NZ_WHJC01000047.1, read as the reverse complement.
GAGTTAGGATCATCTTGTAATATAAAATCTATTGTTTTACTTTCAACTAATGGAAGGGAGAAAGGTTCAGTTTCATTTATAAGCTTTCCAGTATATATAGCAGCTAAAATATAAAGATTACTTTTAGGAATATTGCTTAATAAATAATTTCCTTCAGAATCAGTAATAGTATGAGTTAAAGCTTTTAAGTTTTCATCCATTAACTTAACAACGGCATTTTCTAAAGGTAAATTTTCAGTGCTTTGAACTTTCCCAGAGATAGAAGCTCCTATATTAAAATCAGAACTTTTAGTATTTCGTTCAAGAGCTACATTTAATTCAATTTCTTCACCTTTTTCTGAAATAGTTAATGTTGAAGATTTTCCTAAAGAATATTTATCACTTTTTATTTTCATAGATAAATTTACTCCTTAAATATTAAATTATTTATATTGTATAATATTCCCAGAGTATAAAAATGTTCATATGGGTTTAGTATAATAATATGAATAAAAAAATAAAAATTATTACTTAAAATCCCTGTAAGATATATATAAACTTATTTATCTTACAGGGATTTTTTTATGAATTATAGTTATTTAAAATCTATAAATACCTTTTATTAAAGATTTTATAATTAAGAATTAGCAACAGTTATTAATTGAGATTGATTTGATTTCACTAAATATGTTCCTTGAGGTACATTAATAAAGGTATAAATACCAGATGAACTTGTGGAAGTAAAAGCTACAGGTATTAAGCCATTTTCTTCATCTACTTTATAAAGTAAAACATCTGCTCCCGCAATTTTTTTGTTGAATGTATCTGTGATTATTCCGGATACAATTCCATTAGATGAAAGTGGATCATTAGATAAAGAAACATTTACTGAAGATATTTTATTAGCACTTACTTTAATAATTTGTTTAGTAGGAATAAAGCCAAGTGAAGTAAAAGTTATATTATAATCTCCAGGAGAAACTTCACTAAAAATAAAGCTGCCAGTATTATCAGTATAAGTCATAGCAATTAAAGTTGGATTTTCATTAATTAAGCTATACAAGGAAACAATAGAACCAGCTAATGGTTCTGAAGAAATATTTTCTGTTAAACTTCCACTTATAGCTCCTAATATAATATTAGGGTCATTTATTAATGTAAAATCTATATTTTTACTTTCATTAGTATTAATAGTAAAACTTTCAGTTTCATTTAAAAGTTTTCCAGCAGCAATAGCCACTAAAGTATAGACTGTATTTCCTTGTATATTATTAATCATATAATTTCCTTGAGTATCGGTAACTGTATGTGAAATTGATTTTAAATCTTTATCCATTAATTTAATTACAGCACCTTCTAGGGGATTACCCTGAGAATCTATGATAGTTCCTGAAATAGATGCACCAATAGGAGGTTTAGCTACACTTAAATTAAGTTTAACGTCTAATCGAACATCTTCTCCTTTCCCTGAAATTGTAATATTATCTGATTGACCTAAACTATACTTATCCTGTTTTATTTGCATAAAGTATCCTCCATTAATAAATAATTTTATATGAATTATATTATTCCAAAAAGTGTATTTTGTGATTTTATTAAGTAATTAAAAATCAAAATAAGGTTATAAAGTGAAAATATATAAATTATAAATTAACAAATTAAATTAATATGAATATTATAATGTAAAATATAAAAGTTAAGGAGGAGATATTTTATGCTAATTAAGCGAGATAAATATAGCTTAGGAGAATCGACAATAACAAATGTTATTTCTGAACAAATGGAATTAAAATTGGATTTGAAAATTAGTTTAAATAATAAAGATATTCTTATTGGCGCAATGATTTATGGGAATGTTTTAGATTCAAATAATAAACCAGTTAAAAATGCAATAATTAAATTAATGGATGAAAAATTACAACCTTTAGTACATGTTTATACAGACTTAAATGGTAAATATATGATTGAAAATATTCCTAAAAGTTTAAGTTATAATATTATTGTTGTTGCAACAGGAAAATCAATAAGTAAAATGCATAATTTAAATATTTTAAATAATGAAATAAAAAATGTTAATTTTACTTTAGAAGATGATTTTAATAGTGTTTTAGGAATAATAAGTGGGAAAGTTTTGAAAAATGATAGTTTTAATACAACTATATCAGGAGCAGTAGTATTCTTATATAGGGATTCAAAGCTAATAGCTATAACTTATACAAATTCAGAGGGAGAATTTTTATTAGGAGAATTACAAGCAAGTACTTATGAAGTTTTAATATCAGCTTTAGGATATGTTTATTATAAAACAAAAATAGTACTAGAAAGTGGAAAAATTTCTGCTATAAAAGCTTACTTAGTAGATGATGGAATAGGAGCAAATGCTATTATTTCAGGAATAATTACAGATGATAATAATTTGGGAGTTTATACTGCAAACGTAATACTATATAAGGTAGATTTAGATAATAGTTTAGTACCAGTAGCATTTACAAGCACTAATACATCAGGTATTTATACATTTTTTAATGTACCTATTGGAAAATATATTGTAAAATCAAATAAATTTGAAATTTTGAGTTTAAATAATTCATCAATGTCAATGGCTCAAAGTAACACTTTACCAAATGCAACAAATTTTTCTTATGATTATAATTTAGTAAATGGAGTACTTTCTAATGGTGCGGTAATAAAAGATGTAGCAGGATATAAGGTAGTAGGGGGAATAGGTGGACCAAGTAACGGTGCTATTACTACAACGGTAAATGTATCTGTTGCAGGAAATTATAACTTAATAATACATTATATTGCGGTAGATATAACTAGAAAATTGAAGGTAGATGTTAATGGAAAAAGTATAGGTTCTGTTTATAATTTGGCACTAACTAATGGATGTACTATAGAATATGCTAAAAGATTTACTATTATAATAAATTTAAATAAGGGTGCTAATACTATTAAGTTTTATGGAGATGGAGAAAGTTATGGTCCAAATTTAAGTACAGCAACATTAGAATTAATTGCATCAGCTAATAATACAATACCTAGTTATACTATTCCGTCAAATACTGATATAATTTTAAATACAACTATACCAGTTTATAGGTATAATGCAGTTAATGGAAAACTAAGTAATGGTGCTAAACCAGATTCAGGAACAAATTTTGCTGGTTGGATAGGTGGTCCAAAAGATGGAGAAACAATCATAAATGTAGATGTTCCAGATGATGGTACTTATAATTTGGAAATAGAATATTTAGGAGCAGAAAATAATAGAAATCTTAAAATTGATATTAATGGAAGTAATACAGGTAAAATATATAATCCTATGCAAACAAATGGATGGAATTTAGAAGATTCAAAAATGTTTAATATATTTATAAAATTGATGAAAGGAAATAATATAATTAAATTTCATGGTGATGGAATAAATTATGGACCAAGTTTAGGCAAAATAAATTTAAGATTAATTTCAAAAAATAAAAATAATATTTATGATTTGTCAAAAGGTATATTAAATAATGGTGCTAAAATAAATGCTAACACTAATTTTGTAAGTTATATTGGAGGAATACAAAATGGATCTGTTACTTTAAATATAAATGTTTTAGAAAGTGGATTATATAATTGTAGGATACAATATTTATCCGCTGAAGATAATAGAACTTTAAAAGTAGATATTAATAATATAAGTATAGATAAAATTTATACAGTAGAAAAAACAAATTCTTGGAATATTTCTGATTGTAAAATTTTAAGTTTTAATATTAATTTAAACTTAGGCAATAATATAATAAAGTTTTATGGTGATGGAATAAATAATTCTCCGGAATTAAGATTAATTACTTTGGTTCCTGTAATTAAAGATAATTTACCAGAAATTGATATAGATATATCAGATGATTGGAAATTTAATCTAGGTAATATTCAAGGAAATGAAAAAGTTAATTTTGATGATTTTGCTTGGAGGGACATAGATATACCTCATGATTGGAGTATAGAATTAGATTTTAATAAAGATTCATTAGCAACTCATGAAGGTGGATATTTAGATGGAGGAATTGCATGGTATAGAAAAATTTTAATTTTAAATGAGAAAATAAAAAATAAAAAGGTTTTATTAAATTTTGAAGGCGTTTATATGGAAAGTAAAATCTATGTAAATGGAATAATTGCAGGAGAAAATGAAAATGGATTTTGCCCTTTTTCATTTGATATAACAGACAAATTAAATTTTAATGATAGCGTTAATATTATAGCAGTACAAGTTACTAATAAACAACCAAGTTGCAGATGGTATTCAGGTAGTGGAATTTATAGAAAAGTAAGTTTAACACTTTTAGACTACATTTATATAGAAAAATATGGAACATTAATTACCACACCAACTTTAGAAGAAGATTTAAAAAATAATAAAGCAGTTAATGTTAATATTAAACTTAATATTCAAAATGATAAAATGACTGAACAAGCTACTACAATAAAATTAAGTATATATTCACCAAATAACAGTTTGATAAAAAGTTATGAAAAGATAGAAAATATTACTGGAGGACTAAATAAAGTTAATTATGATTTTTATATAGAAAATCCAGTACTTTGGGATATATATTTAGGTAATGTATATAAAGTTATTATAGATATAATAGTTGATGGTATAGTATTAAATAAATATAAAACAAGATTTGGATTTAGATATTTTAATTTTGATGCCAATAAGGGATTTTCTTTAAATGGAAAATATACAAAAATAAAAGGTGTTTGTATGCATGATGATAGTGGTGCTTTAGGAGTAGCAGAAAACTATGATGCAACATTAAGACAAATAAGAAAATTAAAAAATATGGGTATTAATGCAATAAGAACTAGTCACAACCCAAGATCTCAAATGTTTATAGAATTATGTGAAGATGAAGGTATTTTAGTAAAGGAAGAAGCCTTCGATTGTTGGAAGTTATCTAAAAAAACTTATGATTATTCACGATTTTTTAGCAAATATGCAAAAAAAGTTTTACAAACTATGATAAATAAAGATAAGAATAGTCCAAGTGTAATAATTTGGTCTATAGGTAATGAAATTTATGATACAGATAAAAGTGAAGGGGTTAGTATAGCAAAAGATTTAATTTCCTGGGTAAAAGAAATAGATAATACAAGACCAGTAACTATAGGTGAAAATAAACCAACATCTAATTTTTCTAATAATGTTTGGAATTTATTGGATTTGGCAGGTTATAATTATGCTGAAAATTATTATGATTCTCATCATAATAAATATCCAAATAGAAAAATATTTGGCTCAGAAACATCATCAGCTGTAAGAAGTAGGGGAATATATCTTGATCCTAATAACTCTAATGTAATTGATTGGGATAACCTACAGGTTTCATCTTATGATAATTCAATAGTTTCTTGGGGAAGAAGTGCTGAAGATTCATTAAAGAAAGATCGTGATAGACAATTTGTAGCAGGTCAGTTTATATGGACAGGATTTGATTATATAGGAGAACCGACACCATTTTATAAGTCATATCCAGCTAAAAGTTCATATTTTGGAATTGTTGATACTGCCGGTTTTGAAAAGGATATATATTATTTATACCAAAGTCAATGGACTGATACGCCAATGGTTCATTTATTGCCTCATTGGAATTGGACAGAAGGAGAAAGCATAGAAGTTTGGGCATATTCAAATGTAGATACGGTAGAATTGTTTTTAAATGATAATTCTTTAGGAGAAAGGAAATTTGAAAATAAAACAACTAATTATGGAATGAATTATTTAGAAACAGCAAATGGTAAATTGCATTTAACTTGGACTGTGTTGTTTAAGCCTGGTACTCTTAGAGCTATAGCTAAGAAGAATGGAATTATAATAGCAGAAGATATAGTAATAACAGCTGGAACTCCGTATGGATTAAAATTAGTAGCAGATAAAAATAGTATAGTAGCCAATGGCAAATCATTAGTGTTTATTTCTGTATATATTATAGATTCTAAAGGAGTTATAGTTCCTACTGCAGATAATACTATAGATTTTGTAGTAAATGGTGGAACCTTAGTGGGAGTAGATAATGGAAATGCAATAAGTGTAGAGCGATATAAAGATATTAAAAGAAAAGCCTTTAATGGAAAAGCTTTAGCTATTATTAAATCTAATGAGTATTCTGGTAATATAACATTAACAGTATCTTCTCCAGGATTAAATTCACAAAGTATTTCAATAACAAAGAAATAAACTTTAATTATATAAGGTTTAATAAAGTTTCTACAATATAACACATAGTCTAGCTATTGTTTATGTAGGAACTTTATTTATATTATTAATAAAGTTTTTTATTGTTAAACTAACTTTTAATAAAGTAAGAAAATGTATTATTTAATATGGATATATTTTTTTGAAAAATTATTTATAATAGACATTCTATTTTATTGTTAAGCACAAAAAACAGTTAACAGAATATTATGATATAGAATAAATATTAAAATTTAATATGGGAGGATCTTATTTATGCAAATAAAACAGGAAAAATATAATTTAAGTCAATCCTCAATTATAAGAGTTACAGGAAGTATGCAAGATATAAAAACAGATGTTAATCTTATTCCAAAAATAACTCAACCTAATATTGGTTCTACAATTTCAGGTATAGTTACTGACATGCAAAATAATCCTATTAAAGGTGCTATAGTTAAACTTATGAGTAGTAATTTTGAGCCTTTAGCACATGCTGCAACTGATATGAATGGTAAATATTTAATTCCTATGATTCCAAATAGTATTATTTATAATATGGCAGCAACATTTCCGGGAAAATTATTAACACATATTGAACCATTTTCACTTTCGAGTGGACAAAGTACTGTTATTGATTTTAAGTTATATGATGATATTAATATAACTTTAGGAGCTATAAGTGGTAATATATTTGATTTAGTAGGAACAGATAAAAGACCTGTAGAGGGTGCTATAGTTTCTTTATATGGAATTATAAATAATAAAAAAACATTAATAGCAATAACCTATACTGATTCTTTAGGAGTATTTGCATTTAGTGAACTTTCAGTAGGACAATATATTATAGGAATATCAGCTCTTGGATATCTTTCAAGTGAAATGGTTGTTAATGTACAAAGTTCTAAAATATCTTATATAACCAATAAATTATCAGTAAATCCTGATACGAAAAATGGAGTTATATCAGGTAAAATTTTAGATGCAAATAAATTAGGAATACCAAATGCAGATGTTATTTTATATAAAGTAGAAAGCAATAATGAGCTTACACCAGTGGCATTTACTAAGACTAATTCAATAGGATTATATACATTTATTAATGTATTAGAGGGAACGTATCTTATCAAATCTAATAAGTCTGATTTAGTAAGTATAACTAGTCCTACTATTCCAAATAATACTTCTACACTGCCTTCAAAACCTCTTTCTAATTTACCTATATATTTTAATATGGCTAATGAAACTTTATTTAATGGAGCAAAATTAGATGCTGAAAACAATTTTGTAAGTGGTATAGGTGGCATAACAGATGGCTCAGTAACAGTAAATTTAATTACTGATAGTTGGGGAATATATGATCTAGCGGTAAAATATATAGGGGTTGATGAAAATATCCCCTTTAAATTAGAAGTTAATGGGGTAAGTACTGGTTCAATATATATTCCACCTAAGACTGATGGATTAGATATAAACAATGCTTTAACATTTTCATTGCCTATAAAATTAAATTATGGAGAAAATACAATAAAATTTCATGGAAATGGAAATGAGTATGGTCCAAGCTTTGGTGAAGGATCTGTAACTTTAATTAAGATGTTAACTACCTATAACTATCATGTTGTTGATGGAGATTTATCACAGGGAGCCCTAATAGATAATAAAGCTAATTTAGTTGTATTTATAGGTGGAGTTCAAGATGGAGCTTCAACAGTTGAAGTTAATATTCAACAGGCAGGAAGTTATATATTATCTGTAAATTATAGAAACAGTAATAGACCTATGAAAATAGATATTAATAAAATTAATACTGGCACAGTTTATTCAGTAACAGGTGAAAATATTGGAGTATTTAATACTGTTATTAAATTAAATGAAGGAGTTAATACAATTAAATTTTATGGAGATGGTGTCAATTTTGCACCAGATTTAGGGGCTTTTACTCTTGAAATGATAACAACTAGTCAAAGTATGGAAACAACTTTTGATTATGATATAGCTCAGGGAACATTAGAAAATGGTGCTATATTTGATAATGGAACAAATTTAGTAGGATATATTGGTGGAGTTTCTGATGGCTCATCAACTATATATGTTAATATGCCAAAATCATCAGAATATATGTTAGCTATTGATTATAGAAATAGCCAGCGCTATATGAAAATAGATATTAATGGTATTAATACAGGAACAACTTATTTTGTCACTGGTCCTAATACAGGCACATTTAATGTAATTGTAACACTTAATGAAGGAATTAATAATATTAAGTTTCATGGAGATGGAGCAAACTATGCACCAGATTTAGGTAAGATTACAATATTTAATAATTTTACAGTACCTACCACATCCACATTACCTAATTCTATAGTAAATACAGATGCGCCTGTAATTAATTTTGAGATTAAATCAGGAATAGTTGAAAAAGGAGCTAATTTTAATGAAGAATCAAACTATATGACTTATATAGGTGGTCCTAACAAGGGAGAAATTAGTGTTCCAGTTAATGTCTCCGATAGTGGAAGTTATACTTTAACAATAAAATATAGAAATAGTGACAGAATATTAAATATTGATATTAATGGAGAATATATAGATAGCTATCCTATATTAGGAGAGTATACAGGTACTTTTAGTACAGTTATTAATTTAAATTCTGGTAATAATACAATTAGATTTTATGGAATGGCAAATAACTATGCCCCAGATTTAGGAGATTTCACATTAATGCTAAATCCACCAATGACTTCATTAATTTTTTCACAAGATGCATATGAAGCTGCACAGGGGATTTTTTCAAATGGAGCTAGAGTAGATGATGGAATTAATTTTGCAGGTTGGCTTGGAGGCCCTAATGATGGTGCTGTAACTATTACTATAACTATTGAAGAAGAAGGCGATTATAATATAGCATTTAAATACATTGGAGCAGATATTAATAGACCTTTAAAAATTGATATAAATGGAGTAAACACAGGAACTATTTATACACCACCTATGACTACAGGATGGTTAGAAGAGGATGCAAAAACATTTTCTGTTTTAACTACTTTAAAATCAGGAGATAATACAATAATGTTCCATGGAAATGGGATAGACTATGCACCAAGTATAGGATTAGTTACAGTTACACAAGATATGCCAAACAATAATATAGTAACCTATAATGCAGCTAATGGAATTTTAGAAAATGGAGCTCAATTAGAAGGAGAGTTTAATTTTGCAGGTTGGGTAGGAGGACCTAATGATGGATCGGTAACAATAGTCGTTACTGCTGTAAAACAAGGATTATATAATTTTGATATACAATATATATCAGCAGAAGAAAGACCTATGAAAATAACTATTAATGAAAGCGATTTTGAAGAGATATATTATCCACCTGTATCTTCTTCATGGTTTGCTACTGGAGCAGCAGTATTTTCTTTAGTTCTTAATCTAAATGAAGGAGATAATACAATAAAATTTCATGGTAATGGTGTAGATTATGCACCTACATTAGGTTTAATTATAGTTAGTCCTTTAATAGCAGAATCTACATCAACTAAATTACCAGAAGGTAGTTATTATGCAGGTGAAGGTATTCTTTTAAATGGGGCTAAACTTGATGAGGGTACTAATTTTGCAGGTTGGATAGGAGGATTTACTGATGGTTCAACAATTATAAGTGTAAATGCAAAATTTAAAGGAGAATATAGTTTAATAATACAATATATAGCTGCTGATAAAGCTAGACCTTTAAAAATTGATATAAATGGAATTAATACTGGAGAGGTATATATGCCTCCTAAGACTAATGGGTGGAGCATTGATTCAGCTAAAATTTTCATAGTTCCTATTGATTTAGAAATAGGAGGTAATACAATAAAATTCCATGGAAATGGAATAGAATATGCTCCTAGTATAGGTATTGTTACAGTGGTTTTAGCATCTTTGGAATTTTCAGAAAAAAAACTATATAATGTAGCTTCGGGAACATTAGAAAATGGTGCAAAAATTTTAAATAATAATTTTGTAGGTTGGTTAGGTGGCTTTAGAGATGGATATAGTCTTGTTACAGTAAATGTCAGTAGTATAGGTGTATATGATATAGCATTTAAATATATAACATCAGAAATTAGATCAATAAAAATAGATGTAAATGGAAAAGCAGACAATAATGTATATACACCGCCTATTACTCCAATGTGGTATCTTTCTCAAAGTTTAACTTTTACTATTCCTGTTCTTCTTAATGCAGGAGATAACACACTTAAATTTCATGGTAATGGAACTCAGTATGCTCCAGATTTAGGAACTTTTACAGTTGGCTCAACTGCAATAAAAACGACTTTAAATTATAATACTGCTTCTGGAATATTGGAAAATGGAGCACTAGTTGATTCAAATAAATTTGTATCTTCTTTAGGAGGAGAGAATAATGGCGCTGCTACAGTAGCAATAAATATTTCTAAAGAAGGTATATATAATTTATTCATCAAGTATATTTCTCCAGAAAAGGATAGAACTTTTAAAGTAGATATTAATGGAATAAACACAGGTACAATTTATGAACCACCAATGACTTTAGGTACAACTATATATGAATCTAAAATTTTTAGTTTTGAGATAAGTTTAAATTTAGGAGCTAATATTATAAAATTTTATGGAGATGGAAAAAATTATGCTCCAAATTTAGGTCCTTTTAGTCTTAGATTTATTTCAGATTTAACAGCACCTACAACAATACCAACTAGCACAGTTCCAACGAGTACAATACCAACTAGTACAGTTCCAACGAACACAATACCAACTAGCACAGTTCCAACGAGTACACTTCCAGCAGGAAATTATAATACTGCTTTAGGAGTTTTAAGTAATGGAGCAAAAGTAGATTCTAAAACAGGTTTTGTTAGTAATTTAGGAGGAGTAACAGATGAATCAGTTACAGTAAATGTAACTGTAGACAAGGATGCTTCATATAAAGTGACTGTTCAATATCTATCAGGAGATACAGATAGACCTTTGTTGTATGATGTAAATGGTGTAAATAGTGGATTAGTTTATATTTTTCCTAATACTAGAAATTGGGAGATTTCTTCAGCATTAACTATGACTATTACAGTTGGACTAAATAAAGGAGATAATAAAATTAAATTTCATGGAGATGGTACTGACCTAGCACCTTATTTAGGTATCATTAAAATTTCTTCAGTATAGAATTTTTAATAAAGATTAAAGGGCTGTTGCATTAAATAATTAGTGCACAGTCCTTTTTTTATAGTATATTCAATAAAGAAATTTATTTAATACTATAATTATTATATTAGTTATTAACTTTAATTTAAACTAAATCACAAAATAAAAGTAATAGAATACAATAATAGAGAATAAATAAGAAAAATTATGGATTATAAGATTGTAAAAACATATAAAATAAAAGTTTTAAGAGTTTTATAATTAATTTAAATATTGGTAAACAGGGGGGGGCTTATGCATGCAAATAAAACGTGAGAAGTACAATTTAGGACAATCAACAATAGTAAAAATTACAGAATCAGAATTAGATTTAAAATTAGATGTAAAGCTAACTAATAATACTAGTAAAACTAATATTGGAGCGAAAATATCTGGTGTTGTAAAAGATTTAAATAACACACCTATAGCTGGTGCGATAGTTAAATTAATGAGTAGTGATTTTAAACCATTAACTCATGTTACTACTGATAATAAAGGAATATATTTTATAAATATAATATCTTATAGTTCAAGTTATAATATAGAAGTAACTTTTCCAGGAAAATTAGTAGCACAAGCTTCTACTTTTTCTCTTTTAAGTGGAGAAAATAAAAATATAAATTTTATAATGTATAATGATCCTAATGCTAATCTAGGAGTAATAAGTGGAGAATTATACGATAATATTAACTCTAAAGCCATAGCTGGTGCTGTTATATTTTTGTACAATATTAATGACGGAAATAAGTTAATAGCAATAACTTATACAGATAATACTGGAGCATTTATATTTACTGAATTACCTATTAGTAATTATAGTATTAGACTTTCAGCTTTGGGATATATTCCATTACAAGTATTAACAAATGTACAAAGTGGACATATAACAATGTTAAAAAAATTTTTAAATATTAATCCTAATGCATCAAATGGAATTGTTTCTGGTATAGTAACCAATGATTTTAATAATCCAGTAATTAAGGCAGATGTTATTTTATATAGTGTTGATAAAAATAATATGCTTACACCTGTAGCATTTAATACAACAAATTCGTTAGGTATTTATACATTTATTAATGTGCCAATAGGAAATTACATTGTTAAATCAAATCAATCACAATTAGTAGATTTAAATTCTACCAGTACTATACCTAGTAATACTTTAAGGACAACAAATCCATTAACAAATACAATGTTTAATTTTTTAGGTGACTCTAATAATTTAAAAGTAACTATAGGATTTGATACAAATAATAAAAAACTTATTGTTAATTCAACGGATGAAATAGTAAATATAAATTGGGGAAATACATTATATTTTAATATTATCTTATATGATAACAATAGTGTTAAAATGAAAGAAGTTTCAATTAATGGAAATGAAAATTCATATAAGGTATATTCTATTTTAAATGGATTAAACTTTGATTATGGATATTACTTTAAAATTGTACACAAAGAATCAGAACTTAAATTAAATCTTTTAGGATCTGTAATAAATGGATCTTCAAGTTTATCATTAGGTTTTGGAAATATTGATTTAAATAAGGTGTATTTTTATATAACTCCTTTAGGAATTCAATATTCTAATAGATTAATACCTATATCAAACATACAAATGCAAATACCTACTACTACAAATTTAGCACAAGGGTTAATTCAAAATGGAGCTAAGGTAATTTCAACAGGAGCAGTAACTAATATAGGTGGAGTATTAAATGGATCAGTAATTATAAATTATATTGCACAAAATACAGGAAGATATTCTTTAAGTATTACAGTATTAGGGGCTAATAAGCCTTTAGCAATAGATATTAATGGAATAAATACTGGTATTAATTATAATATTAATAATTTTAATGTAGCATCTATTAATTTTAATACTACAGTTGTTACTGTAACTATTCCTTTAAATAAAGGAAATAATACAATTAAATTTCATGGAGATGGAAAAAATATTGGTCCAGATTTATTTACAGTAAATTTTAAACCAATTTTATTAACTTTACCAAAAGGAACTTATAATTTAGCTGATGGTTTTTTAACAGGCGGAGCAAAGCTAAATATAGATGGAAATAAGGTAATTTATATAGGTGGACCTAGTGATGGGACATCAACAATAAATGTTAATGTAGAATCTACTGCTAAATATAACATAGGAATAAATTATTATAATGGGGGAAGAGAATTTGAGCTAGAAATAAATAATATTAGTACAGGTACTATTTATAAAACCCCTTCTTTAGCTAATGGATTATTTACTTTACCACAACCTATAAATTTAAATATGGGTAATAATATTATTAAATTTAAGGGAAATAGAATTAGTTATGCACCTGAATTGGGTGAATTTTCAGTAGGTTTAATTTCAGGAATAGTGAATCCACCAACAGTGCCAACAGGAAGTAATCCAGTTTATAAGTATAATGCAGCAGAGGGAATGCTTTCTAATGGAGCTTTAATAGAGGATGCTGGAGGAGTAAATGTGGCAGGATGGATAGGAGGACCAAGTGATGGTGCAACTACCTTAACTGTAAATGTAGCAGCTGCAGGAAAGTATAATTTAGCAGTGAAGTATATAGGGGCAGATGCTAATAGAAACTTAAAGATAGATATAAATGGAACAAACACAGGAGAAGTTTACACTCCAACACCAACTAATGGATGGTCCATAGGAGATGCTAAGACCTTTACTGTGGCAGTAAATTTAAATAGTGGAATAAACACTATTAAGTTCCATGGAGATGGAATAAACTATGGTCCAAGTCTTGGAGAAGTAACTTTAACCTTAGTATCCGGCACAGTAACACCACCAACAGAACCAGTGAATCCACCAACAGTGCCAACAGGAAGTAATCTAGTTTATAAGTATAATGCAGCAGAGGGAATGCTTTCTAATGGAGCTTTAA
>NZ_WHJC01000046.1 GCF_009295725.1 Clostridium tarantellae | reverse complement strand
ATTTGAGTGCGTCTATTTTTAGATATATTTTAACTATAGTTGAAATATATAAAATTATTTTAAAAAATATAGAAAAGGAGCTATCGCTAGCGGATTTTTTTATCCGCTAATGCGACAGCCCCTTATTTATTATAAAATTAATTTTTCGAATTGACTTTTATTGAATGTATTAACAATTTCTCCTTTTTCTAATTGTATTATTTTTGTGGAGAATTTTTTAGCAAAGTTAATATCATGAGTTATTATAAATATACCTAGTTCATTAAAAGATAAATCTTTTATTATACTACCTACTTCATCTGTAAGACGTGGATCAAGAGCAGAAGTAGGTTCATCAAAGCATATATAATTTGGATTAATCATTAATGCTCTGGCAATAGCAACTCTTTGTTTTTGACCACCAGACAATTGAAAAGGAAAATTATTTTCTTTATCTTCTAAAGATAAAGAAGTTAAAATGTCTATAGCTTTTTTATAAGAATCTTCCTTAGGCATTTTTAATACATTAATGGGTGCTTCCATTATATTTTCTAAAACAGTCATATGAGGAAAAAGATTAAAGTTTTGAAAAACACAACTTAATTTTTTATGTATATTTTTTAAATCTTTTTTAGAACAATAATTTGAATCATTAAAAAGATTTATATTATCTATAGAAATAGAACCAGAATTACATTTTTCTAATCCATTAATTATTCTTAATAAAGTTGTTTTACCAGCACCGGATGTTCCAATAATACTTACAATTTCTCCTTTTTTTATATTAAATGAAATATTATTTAATGCTTGAAGAGAATCAAATTTTTTACTTACATTTATTATTTCTATCATTGCAATTCCTCCTTTATTATCTATAGTAAGAATATTTTTTTTCTAGTCTTAAGAAAATTTGAGTAAGTATTGCTATTAATATTAAGTATATAGCTCCTACTATAAATAAGGGCATTAAAGAAGCATCACGATTACTTGCTATTTTTCCAGCTCTTAAAAGTTCACCAAGACCTACTACATAAACTAAAGAAGTATCTTTTATTAAAGTTATAACTTCGTTAGCGATAGATGGTAATATTTTTTTTGTGGTTTGTGGTAATATTATTTTTTTAAAAGTATACCATTTTGAAAATCCTAATATTTCAGCTGCTTCAAACTGACCTTTATCAATATCTTTAATACCACTTCTAAATATTTCTGCAAAATAAGCTGTATAATTTAGAACAAAAGCTACTATAGCAGCTTCAAATCTATTGAATATTATACCTATTAAAGGTAAACCAAAGAATATTACAATTAATTGAAGTAATAGAGGAGTTCCCCTCATAATCCATATATAAATATTAGTTAAATAGTTTAAAGGTTTTATTTTACTAAGTTTAACTAATGCAACTAATATTCCTAAAGGAATAGATAATATTAGGGTTAAAAAAAATACAGATAATGTTACTTCAAGTCCTTCTAATATAGAAGGTAATAATAAGTTTATATAATTCAAAAATAATCTCCCCTTTACTTAGTTATATCTTTTCCAAACCATTTTGTACTTATTTTACTTATGGTTCCGTCTTTTTTCATTTCTTCTAAAGTATTATTTAATTTTTTTAATAAATTAGAATCTTCTTTTCTTAATCCCACACTATATTCTTCATTTCCAAAATTATCATTAAGAACTTTAAATTTTTCAAATCCTCTTTTTTGAATGTAATATCTAGCTAAGACCTCATCAACAACTAAAGCATCAGTTCTACCAGATTCTAAATCCATAAATGCTTCATTAAAAGTATCAAATAAAATAGGATTTCCAGAATAAAAATTATTAAGTAAATTTCTATGCTTTTCTAATGCGTCTAAAGAACTAGAACCATTTTGAGTAGATACTTTTTTACCTTTTAAATCTTCTTTATTTTTAATAGAAGATGATTTTAAAGTAATTATAACTTGTTTATTTTTTAAGTAAGGCTTAGTAAAGGAAATTTTTTTTTCACGTTCTTTAGTTAAAGTATAACCATTCCATATAGCATCTATGTTATAATTACTTAATTCGGTTTCTTTCATTGACCAGTCAATTGGTTGAAATTCTACTTTAAAACCTAATCTGTACAAAGCTTCTTTTGCTAAATCTACATCGAAACCAACAATATTATTTTTTTCATCTCTAAAACCCATAGGTACAAAAGTATCATCTAATCCTATGATGAAAGTATTATTTTCTTTATTAGATGAACAACTTATAAAAGAGAAAGATAGTATAAAAATGCATATTAACAAATATAAAAATTTAAAATAAGATTTTTTCATAATGAATTCTCCTAATATAATTTAATTTTTTAGTGTTTAATTTTCTGATTTACACATTTAATACTTTATCACAGTAAAGTAATGATGTCAAAATTTAATTTAATAAATTCTTTAAATATATAAATTAAATAAAAAAATTTGTTATAATAAAGATAAATAACATTAATTTAGTTGCATTTTAATGAACATATAATATAATAAATTAGTGAGAAATTAGTGAAAATTTTGCAAGTATTTTTTAAAAAGGTGGTGAAACTAAATGGAGGGTGTCCCTCAGAGGAGAAGCTTGATTTTAAAACAAAATAATTTAATTGTAAAGAGAAGGGATGCTTTTTATTTAGCGTATCGCTTTTTTATTGTTGTGATTTGTATATTTAGAATTTAAAAATATAAGTGTTAAATAAACACAGAATATTTTAACGGAGTTTAACTTATTATTATATTTTAAGTATGTAAACATAACACTTCTCTTTGCACATATTAGGAGGAGAAGTATATGAATAAGTTAACTATATTTCTTTTTAGTAGCATACTAGGAAGAAAGATTTATGATGAATTTGATGAAGTTATAGGTACATTAAAGGATGTATATGTTACAACTGGTGAGGGTTATCCAAGAATAATAGGATATAAGGTTAAAACAGATAGTGGAATATCTGACTATGAATTTCGTAACATTGAGTTTTATGAAAAAGATAATGGAACTGTAAGAATCCAAACAAAAGGCACTAGAGAAATACTTCCAAGAAATTATACTTATTTATTATCTCAAAATTTATTAGATAGAAAAATTGTTGATATAAATGGGAGAAAAGTAGTTAGAGTAGATGATTTAAGAATTGTTGAAAGAGCAGGAGAATACAGAGTAATAGCTGTTGAAACAGGTAATTTGGTTAAGTTTAGAAGGAAAGGACTTCGAAAATTAGGCAAGTTTATTTGTAAGCTGTTTTCTAAAAAGTTTGAAGAAAAAGTATTAATGTGGGATGATGTTGAATCTTTAGAAATGGTAAATGATAATTTAAAAATAGCAATTCCATATAAAAAACTTCAAACAATGCATCCAGCAGATTTAGCGGATATATTAGAAGAACTTGATGATACAAGCAGAAAAAAAGTTTTTGAAAGTTTAGATGAAGATTTAGCAGCAGATACATTAGAAGAAATAGAACCAGAGGTTCAAAGCTCTATAATAAGAGAATTTTCACAATCTAAAACAGCAGATTTATTTGAAAACATACCTAACGATGAAATTGCAGATATTTTAGATGAGCTTAGTGATGAAGAAAGAGAGAAAATTCTTATTTCACTTGAAAAAGAAGATGCAGAGGAAGTAAAAGAATTATTATCCTATGAAGAAGAGTCTGTAGGTAGTATAATGAATAAAGACTTTATTTCTTTTAATTTAGATGTAACTGTAGGTGAGACTATAGAATTGTTAAGAGATTTAGAAGCTGATGAAGAGGTTATGTATTATATATATATAACTGATGAGGATAATAGATTAAAAGGTGTTGTAACATTAAGAGATTTAATACTTAACCATGTAGATACTAAATTAAAAGAAATAATGCATACGTCAGCTATTAGTGTTAAACATGACAGTAACATAGAGGATGCAGTAGAAAAAGCTACTAAATATGATTTATTATCAATACCTGTAGTAGATTATGAAGAAAAATTATTAGGAATTGTACTTATTCATGATATAATGGATGAATTACTCCCTAATAATTGGAAAAGAAAATTTAAAAAAGCTAATTAAGACAACTTGACAATGAAAATATTTTGCATATAATTAAATATAAGATAAATCATATCAAAATACTCGGAATAAATGCTATGAAAAAGTAAAGTATTATAAAGGATTGTTTTAGAGAGAAGATCATTGGTGGAAAATCTTCACATTGAATTTATAAGAAGTGCACTTTGGAGCAATAGTCTGAATATAAGTAGGATGTTTCGGTATGGCCCGTTATAGCCATATAGTATAATTTAAGTACTTAAAGTGAGATATGTTTTATAATCATATCTAATTAGAGTGGAACCGCGGATATACACTTCGTCTCTTAATTTTGGAGATGAGGTGTTTTTTATTTATAAATTTAAATAATAACAAAAACAGAATTAGAGTATATATTTAAATATAATTAATTTAAGGAGGAGTTTAAATGTTATTTAATAATGTTTTAGAGTTGATAGGTAATACTCCAATATTAAAAGTAAATAATTTAGTTAATGATAATTATGCAGATGTTTATTTAAAATTAGAAAAATTTAATCCAGCAGGTAGTGTAAAAGATAGAGCAGCTTTAGGAATGATAGAAAAAGCTGAAGAGTTAGGTTTTTTAAAAAAAGGAGGAACTATAATAGAGCCTACTAGTGGAAATACCGGAATAGCACTTGCTATGATTGGAAAATTAAAAGGTTATAAAGTAATAATAGTAATGCCAGATACTATGAGTGAAGAAAGAAAAATGGCTATAAAAGCTTATGATGCAGAATTAATTCTTACGGAAGGTAAAAAAGGAATGAAAGGTGCTATTGAGAAAGCAGAAGAAATAGCAGAAATTAAGGGGTATTTTATACCACAGCAATTTAGTAACGAAGCTAATGCAGAGAAGCATTATACTACTACAGCTGAAGAAATATTAAAAGATATTCCAGATATAGATGTTTTAGTAGCAGGTGTTGGAACAGGAGGGACTATTACTGGAGTAGGGAGAAAATTAAAAGAATTAAAAAAAGAAGTTAAAATTATTGCAGTAGAGCCTAAAAAATCCTCAGTATTATCAGGAAAGGTACCAGGGGCACATAGTATTCAAGGCATAGGAGCGGGATTTATACCTAAAATATATAATGAAAATTTAATAGATGATATTATTCAAGTTAAAGATGAAGAAGCATTTAATATGGCAAGAGCATATGCAAAAAGTGAAGGTATATTAATAGGAATTTCTTCAGGAGCGGCATTATTTGCAGCTTTAAAAATAGCTAAAGTTTTAGGGCATAATAAAAAAGTATTAGCCATAGCACCAGATGGAGGAGAAAAATATTTTTCGTTAGGACTATATCATTAAATTTAAATATAGGGGGAGATTTAGTGTTTAATAATATAAAAAATGATATAAAAAGTGTATTAAAAAATGATCCAGCTTCTAGAAATGCCATTGAAGTGTTTTTACTTTATCCATCTATACATGCCTTATTTAATCATAGAATTGCTCACTGGTTTTACAAAAAAAAATTTAAGTTTATTGCAAGGGCAATTTCTCAATTATCTAGGTTTTTTACTGGAATAGAAATACATCCAGGTGCAAAAATAGGTAAAGGACTTTTTATAGATCATGGTATGGGTGTAGTAATTGGAGAAACAGCAGAGATTGGAGATTATGTTACTATATATCATGGTGTTACTTTAGGAGGCACGGGAAAAGATAAAGGGAAACGTCATCCTACAGTAGGAAGTAATGTTATAATAGGGTGTGGTGCTAAGGTTTTAGGACCAATAAATATTGGAGATGATTCAAAGATAGGAGCTAATTCAGTTGTTTTAAAAGATGTTCCAAAGGGATGTACTGCTGTTGGTATTCCAGCTATAAATAAAAATAAAAGATGTTAATGGAGAAGCAAAGGAAATATAATAATATGATTATATAGAGGTTAAAGTATGGATTTAAAGTATAAAATATTAGAGTATTGCAAATTACAAGGATTAGAGTTGGTGGGATTTATTAGGTGTAGAAGATTTGATGAACTTTATAATTTTTATAAAGAGAGAAAAGAAAAAGGTATAGAAAATGAATTTGAAGAAAAAGATATAGAAAAGCGAATAAATCCAAATCATTATATGAGTACTGGGAAAACTATAATATCTATAGCTTTCCCATATTTCCATAATGTAATATATAAAGATAATGGTTTTTCTTTATATACTAGAGGGAAGGATTATCATTATGTGGTTAGTACATATTTAAATAAGATTTGTGAGTATATAAAAACTTTAGGTGGTGAAGCAAAATATTTTGTTGATAGTAATACTTTACCTGAAAGATATATTGCGTATTTAAGTGGTATTGGATTTATTGGGAAAAATAATATGCTAATTACTAAAGATTATGGTTCTTATGTTTTTCTAGGTGAAATAATAACTGATTTAGATATTAATGTAGTTACTGAGAGAAATTTAAATAATATTAATAAATTTTTAGAGTGTGGCAAGTGTAATATTTGCTATAAAGAATGTCCAACTAAAGCAATAAATAAAAATATTAAAAATTGTAATATATGCATGTCGTACATTACCCAAAAAAAAGAAATAGAAACTGATTTTTTAACTCTAATTAATGGAAGAATTTTTGGATGCGATACTTGTCAAAGTTGCTGTCCTTATAATAGAAAAATAAAATTTTCAAATATAGAAGAATTTAATCCCTTAGAATTTACTAATGAAACTTTAACAGAAAAAATATTATCATTAAATAATAAAGAATTTAAGGAAACTTTTAAACAGACATCATGTGGATGGAGAGGAAAAAATACTTTAATAAGGAATGCTATGATTAGAAGAGCTTTATTTGAAAAAAAAGATATATCTTTATACAGCCTTTCATCAGAACAACTTAAAAGTTTTCAAATTAGACTTTTAAAAATTTATGAAGTATAATAATATATATTCACTTAAGACAGGAGGAAATTAGATGTTTGCTCGTATAGCTGCAAATGCGTTGATTAAATTGCCAGATAGTATATTTATGCCACTAGCGGGGAAATTAGTAAACGGGTTGCTTGATAAATATGCTGATTTAAAGGTTGAAGGATTAGAGGAATTAAAAAGTGAGAAGGGTCCATTTATATTTATAGGAAATCATTTAAGTAATTCAGATGGACTTATTGCAAATAAAGTGTTACAAAAGTACTATGATCCTTATTTTATTGCAGGAGTAAAATTAAATGATAAATCATTAACTAGTTTAGGAACAAGATTGGTTAAAACTATAAATATAACTCCAAATTCAGCGGATAGACAATCTTTAAATAAAATAGTTAAAGAAATGAAAGCTGGAAACAGTATAGTTATATTTCCTGAAGGAACTAGAAGTAGAACAGGAAAAATGATAGAGGGTAAAAAAGGAGTACTATTAATTGCTAGGTTGACTAAGGCAAAAATTGTTCCTTTTGCTATGACAGGAACGGAAAAACTTATGCCAATTAATGATAAAAATATGGGAGCTGAAAAATTTCATAACTCAGAAGTTAATTTTAAAATAGGCAAACCCATAACATTACCACCTAAAGAAAAGGATGAAGATAAACAAACTTATGATGAAAGAGCTTTAACATATTTAATGAAAAGTATAGCTAACCTTCTTCCAAAGTCTTATAGAGGTGTTTATTCTTAATAGTATTTGAGAAATATTTAGAGGTGATATTTATGAAACAAAAGACTAAAAAAGTATTAGAACTTTTAAAACAAGAATATCCAAATGCAAAGTGTGAGTTAAACTATAAAACCCCTTTTCAATTATTGGTTGCTACTATCTTATCAGCTCAAACTACTGATAAGAAGGTAAATGAAGTTACGGAAAGTTTATTTAAGGAGTATCCTAGTTTAGATGATTTTTTAACTTTAAGTCAAGAAGAGTTAGAACAAAGAATAAAAACTATAGGATTATATAGAAATAAAGCTAGAAATTTATTAATTATGTGCAATCAATTAAAAGAAAAATTTAATGGAGAAGTTCCTAAAACTATGGAAGAAATTTGTTCATTAGCTGGAGCAGGTAGGAAAACTGCTAATGTTGTATTGTCAAATGCTTTTGGAGTACCTTCTATTGCAGTGGATACTCATGTTTTTAGAGTTTCTAATAGAATTGGGTTAGCAAATTCAGAAAATGTTTTAGAGATTGAAAAACAACTTCAGAAGGAGTTTCCTAAAAAAGAATGGTCTTTAGTTCATCATCTTTTGATTTTTCATGGACGAAGATGTTGTATTGCAAGAAATCCAAAGTGTGAGCTTTGTGTAATAAATAATCAATGTAAATATTATAAAAATATATTAAAAATTAAATAAAAGCAAAATAACATGACTGCTAAAATATTTAACAGTCATGTTATTTTGTTTTTTTGGAATTTTGTTGTAAAATATAAGCAGCAAGAGAATTAATAATAAACATGCATAAGTTAATTAGAAAATAGGATAATTTGTAATTACTTACTTCTTTTGGCTAAAATAAATTAAAAGGAGTATTAAAGGATGAAAGAGTTTATCAAGAGTAAAAAAAGTAAAAATATTTCTAAGATTATTAAAATAATGTTAATATCAATTGCTGTAATAGCTATGATTTTAGTTATACCAAGTACATATATTAATAGAATTGATATTAATAATATAACCTATAATAAAACTTTATTTACAGAACAAAGTAATTTAATTTTATCAATTTTAGCAATTATTAGTTGTTGGCTTTATTTTTATACATACAAAAAAGATGAATTTTTTCTTATAACTTTAATGTATACAAGCTTTGCATTTGAATATTATTATATAAATATAATATTAATGAAATTGCCAAGAGGTTTTAATTTAACCTTATATTATCTAATTCTTCCTTACATATTTAGAAGTATTTATATAACATTAATAGGAATAAAAAAAAATAAATTAACTAAATTTATAATAAATCATAAAATTTCAGTTTCAATAGTTAATATAATAATAACAAAAATATTAGTAGATTTAGATATTTATATTAAGCTTAATTATACATTTAATATAAGAACATTAGATTCAATAAATATAGTTATAATTTTATATAACATATTAATGCTAATTTTACTAGCAAAAAAAAGTTTAGATAAAAAAGAGCCAGTATATACAGCAATAATAGCAAGCATAGCTATCTTTATAATAAAAAGAATATATAGTTTTAAGTATATAGAAAAAGGGAATGATTTAGTAGAATTTATTAACAATACATTGGTTTTTTTGGGGTTTTTAGTAATAATATTGGGCATATTTATAGAAATGATAAGAAAAGTGAAAGAAAGTGAAAGACTACAAAGAGAACTTAACATATTTTATTCTATGAGTGAGCAAAATTGTTATAGTAATTTATTAATTTATAATTCTAATCTTGAATTAATATATGCTAATAAAAAAGCTAGAGAAGGAATTTATTGTGGTTCTAAAAAAGTTGATTATTATGAATTAGGTGAATATTTTAAAAGTACAGTAGTTAAAGAAACTTATAATAAAATAATGAATGAGGTTATGATTAATAATGCTTGGAGTGGATATATCTTTCCTATAAATGAAGAAAGAGTAATAGATGTTTATATACATAAAATAAAAGAAGAAAATAATAATTGGAACATTGCTGTTATATTCTTTGATATAACAGATGCACATAGAATAAGCGAAGAAATGAAAATTAATGAAGAAAAATTAAGATTAATTAATGAAAATATAAAAGATTTAATAATAACTATAGATAATGAAAATAACATAACATATGCTAATAATGCAGCCTTAAAAGTTTTAGGTTATTTAGATGAAGGATTGCTTGGAAAAAATTGTTGTAAATTAATATTTTCTAAAAATGATATAGAAAATACTAATGATTGTTTTGTTAAACATAGTATAAGGAAAAAAAACGGACAAAAACTAATGGTTGAATCTATGGTTAGCGATATAGTTAATGGAGATAGTATTGAAAAGGTTATTGTTTCCAGAGATATTACTTATAGAGAAGAAGTAGAACAATTAAGATTAAGATATAAAGAAGCAAAAGAATATGAAAAAATAAAAAATGAATTTTTTGCAAATTTATCACATGAACTTAGAACACCTATAAATATTATATATTCTTGTTTACAATTATTAAATTTACAAAAAGAAAAAGATCAAAATTCTTTTAATAAATGTTACATAAAATATGAAAAAACTATGAAACAAAATTGTTTTAGAATGTTAAGATTAGTTAATAATCTTATCGATATAACTAAAATAGATTCAGGATTTATGAAAATGGATTTTCAAAATTATGATATAGTTAGCTTAGTAGAAAATATAACTGATTCAGTAATTCCGTATGTTGAGTCTAAACATATAAATATAATATTTGATACTGAAATAGAAGAGTTAGAAATAAAATGTGATCCTGAAAAAATAGAAAGAGTAATTTTGAATTTGTTATCTAATGCAGTAAAATTCACTCCTGAATATGGTAATATATTCGTTTATGTATCCTTAGAAAATGAATATGTAAAAATTATGGTAAAGGATGATGGTATAGGTGTACCATCACATATGAAAGATTTTATTTTTGAAAGATTTATGCAAACAGATAAATCTTTAAATAGAAATCAAGAGGGAAGTGGTATAGGATTAGCATTAGTTAAATCAATAATAGAACTTAGTGGAGGACAAGTATACTTAAATTTAAAGGTGAAAAAAGGTTCGGAATTTATAGTGAAATTACCTAATGTAAACTGGAAAGGGACTACTGAAAATAAAATAGATATAAATTATAAACCTACTGTGGAGAAAATATCAATAGAATTTGCAGATATATATGATATTTACTAAAATATAAATTAACAAATTTAAAATAAAAGTATATAATTAATTAGTAAAATAAAAGTATTTAATTTTGGAGGTAAAAGATGAAAGTCGGAGTTATAATGGGTGGTATTTCATCTGAAAGAGAAATATCTTTACAGAGCGGAAAATCGGTGGTAGAAAACTTAGATAAAAATAAATATGAGATAATACCAATAGTATTAAATGAAAAAGAAGATATAATAAAAAAAGTTAAAGATATAGATTTTGCTTTATTAGCATTACATGGTAAATTTGGAGAAGATGGTAATGTTCAAGCAGTTTTACAGACATTAGATATACCATATTCAGGGTGTGGACCTTTAAGTAGTGGATTATGTATGGATAAAGATATGACTAAAAGAATTTTAGCTTGGGGTGGAGTAAGAACGGCTAAATGGCTCACTGTAACTTCAATAGAAGAAATTAATTATAGTAAAATACAGGAACTTGGATATCCTGTATTTGTTAAACCTAATAGTGGAGGTTCATCTGTTGCCACTACTTTTGTAGAAAGAAAAGAAGAAATTGAAAAGGCTGTAAAAGATGCTTTAGAATATGATAATGAAGTTATGGTAGAAGAATATATTCAAGGGGATGAAATAACTTGTCCTATATTAAATAATAAGATGTTACCAGTACTAGCAATTAAACCAAAGGGTAAATTTTTTGATATAGAATCAAAATATGAAGATGGTGGAGCAGATGAATTTATAGTTAAGTTAAATGATGATTTACATAAAGAAGTAGAGAAAATGGCATTAGATACCTATAAGTTATTAAAATGTAGTGTTTATTCTAGAATAGATATGTTAGTAAAAAATAATGTGCCTTATGTTTTAGAAGTGAATACACTCCCAGGAATGACAAAAAACAGTTTATTTCCTAAAAGTGCTTTAGGAATAGATATAAATTTTAGTGAATTATTAGATTTAATTATAAAATATTCATTAGAGGAAAAAAGATAATTTTTAGTAACATCTTTTACTATGAATTTATATTTTATATAGTATAGTAAATTTATAGGTGAGTGTGTTTATGCAAGATAAAAGTCCATTAAGTACTTTTGGACCAGATTTAAATGAATATAGTCAAAATGTAAACTTTAAACTTTTAGCTAAAAATTCAGATTTTATTTATCTAAGGACTTCAGGTTCAGGGTCAGGAAAGTTTAGACTTGATAAAAAATTTATAGAATTTGCAAAACAATGTAGGTTATACGGAATACCTTGTGGAGGATATCATTATGCTTTACCCACTACAAGTTTAGAAGCAGCAGATGTGCAAGCAATTGATTTTGCTAATGCATTAGAACAAGGATTTGGAAAAAAAGATTTTGGAGATTTATTTCCAGTAGTTGATGTAGAAACTCCAGTAGATAAATCTTTAACTACTACACAATTAATTGCATGGGTAGAAAGATTTAAAAAAACTTTTGAGAAAAAAACTCGAAGAAAACTAATGCTATATACAGGACTATTTTTTATACAATTTTATAATAATTTTAAGGTTCCAGGAAGAGGATATCCTTTAAGCAAAATGCCATTATGGATTGCATTATACACAAAAATACCAACAAATCCTAGAATACCTCCTAATGCAGGTGGATGGACCCGTTGGACTATGTGGCAATACACTGAAAATGGCAAAATAGATGGTGTTGATAATCCTTTAGATTTAAATTGGGGACCTAATAGTCTTGATGAGTTAATGCCCCCTGCTATAGTTAAAGGGTTATATGCATATGATAGAGATAAAAACATAGACATATATTGGACTGCTAATAAAGAAACTGATTTAGATGGATATAATTTATTTGTTAATTCTGAATATGTTGCTACAGCTCCTCCAAAAGCAACTAGAATTACTGTAAGTAAAAAAGCACTAAATCTTATTAAAGGAAAGTCTATTAAGATTACAATAGAAGCATTTGACAAAATAGGTGATGTTTCAGCACAACGTACAGAATATATTTTAGATTAAAAAAAACAAATAGAACTAAGAATTTCTTGGTTCTATTTATTTTTTTGTAATTCATTATGTAAAAATATTTGTTATAATATAAATTATGATAACTATAAGTATTATTTTGTCATTAAAATATGTTAAAATAGTACTGTAGTTTGGATTTGAACAATCTAAGCTTTAAGGTAGTTTCAATGAATTAAGGGAGGCGAACTTAGTTGAGTGACAAAAGAAGTGACAAATTTTTAAGTAGTAAAACTAACAAAATTATATTATCGGTTGTAATAGGAGGAGCACTAGTTATTGGTGGAGGAGCACTATACTATTCAAATATAAAAAATAATGTTAGTAAATGGCAAGACAAAATATATCCAGGAACTATGGTTGAAGGCGTAGATTTATCTAATAAGACTAAAGAGGAAGCTGTTCAATTATTACATGATAACTATGGAAAAGCTGTCTTAGAAAAAGAAATAGTAGTAAAAGCTGCTGATAAGGAAATGAAAATAAGTTATGAAGAATTATCACCACAATATAATATTGAGGAAGCTGTTAATGAAGCATTAGCTTATGGTAAGGATAAAAATGTATTTGAACAAAATGCTATTATAAATAGTGGTTCTAATAAAAATTTTACTTTAAAATTCAAATACAATGAAGAAAAATTAGCAGATTACGAAAATAAATTTAAAGAAATGGTTAATGCAGATGCTAAAAATGCAACTATCAATATTGATGGAGGTAATATTGATATAGTAGATGGAAAAGAAGGTAGAAAAGTAAATGAAGAGGAAATGATTAAGCTTATTAAAGAGTCTATAAATGGAAGTTTAGATAAAAAAACAGAAGTTATTGTTCCTATAGAAGTAACAAAGCCATCTATAAATAGAGATCAATTAACTAAAATTGATGGGAAAATTGCAAGTTTTACTTCAGATTATGCCCATAATTCTACCAATAATAGAGCAATTAATGTAGAAATAGCTACTAACGCTATAAATGGTACTTTATTAATGCCAGGAGAAACTTTTAGTTATAATGATATAGTAGGAGAAAGAACTGCTGCTAGAGGATTTAAAAATGCAGCTACTTTCGTTGGTGATAAAGTTGAAGATGGAATAGGTGGAGGTATTTGTCAAGTTTCTACTGCACTTTATAGAGCCATGATGAGAGCTGGTATTAAATCGGTTCAAAGAAGTAATCATAGTATGAAAACTAGCTATTCACCAGTAGGATTAGATGCTGTTGTTGCGTGGGGATACTTAGATTATAAATTTAAAAATACTTATGATTTTCCAATTTATATAGAGGGAATTACAACTCCAGATAGAAAAATAGTATTTGATATTTATGGAAATACAGCAGATATGGATGGAAAAACTTATGAATTAATAGCTGGGCCCGTAAAAAAAATTGAGCCAAGTATTAAAAAAGTAAATGATCCTAATTTACCAAAAGGTAAAGAAGAGTGGGAAAAGAAACCTATAACTGGTTATAATGTAAGTTCTTATCTTATTACTTATAAAAATGGGGTAGAAGTTGATAAACAATTTATAGCTACAGATAATTATTTAAAATCAGATGGTGTATTAAAAGTGGGAGCAATGGAAGCAATACCTATTCCAGTTCCAGCACCAGCACCTACTCCAGTACAACCAATAAATCCAGAAGTTAAACCAGAACATGAAAATAATCAACAATCTAGAGTTTCACCACAATAAGAAAGAAGCTGTCGTGCTAATGAATTTTAATTTGTTAGCCACAGCTTCTTTTGTGTAATTATATAACAAATTTTATTTTTGTTGTTTTATGTTTTGAAAAATATTAATTTAAAAGTAAAAAAATTATTATAGTGAATAGAGTTGTATTTAATGATATAATATAACTTGAATTTTTTAATATATAAGGTAAAATAAATATGTTATATTGATAAAAAAAATTTTAATTTAATTAATATTAAAAATAGAGTTATAAGTAATAAATTAAAATATAAAAAATAAAAAGGAGGAAGTTACCAGAAACAAAGAATATTAAAAATAAAATTATTGAATATTTTGGTAACGGAAAGAGCAGTGAATCTTAATATAGTTTTATATCAACCAGAAATACCACAAAATACAGGAAATATTGCAAGAACTTGCGTTCTTACAAATTCAAAATTACATTTAATAAAGCCTATGGGTTTTAAAATAGATGATAAGCAAGTAAAAAGAGCAGGATTAGATTATTGGAATCAATTAGATTTAGAAATTCATGAAAGTTATGAAGATTTTATGAAAAAATATGGACATAACAAAATATATTTATCAACAACACATGCAGAATCTTTCCATGATGAAGTTGAATATAAGGAAGGAGATTTCATCATGTTTGGAAGAGAATCTTCTGGAGTTCCAGAGGATGTTCATAGTGCTCATATTGGAATAAGAGTTCCTATGATAAATACAACTACAAGAAGCCTTAATATTTCAAATACTGCAGCAATAGTGGCATATGAAGCTTTAAGACAAATGGGTTTTCCGAAGATGAAATAAGGGGGAAAGATAATTGAGTAAGATAAAAATTATTACAGATAGTACTTGTGATTTATCAAGAGATTTAATTGATAAGCATAATATAGAGATATTACCTGTACTAATAAACTTTGGTGAAGAAAGTTATTTAGATGGTGTGGAAATAAATTTAACAGAAATGTTAACTCGTATAGAAGTAGAAAATTGTTTACCTACAACTGCACAAGTAACACCAAATAGATTTATGGAAAATTACAAGAAATATTTAGATGAAGGATATAAAATAATATCAATTCATTTATCTTCAAAAATGAGTGGAACATATCAATCAGCATGTATTGCAAAACAAATGTTAGAAAGTGAAGATATCATTGTTATAGACTCACATAATGTAACATTAGGATTAGGAATGATAGTTCTTAAGGCTTGCAATTTAGTTAAAGAAGGTAAAAGTTTTGAAGAAATTGAAAAAGAAATTTTAGAATATAAAAAACATGTTAAAAGTACTATAGCATTTGAAAGTTTAGATAACTTAGTTAGAGGTGGTAGATTATCTAAAGGAAAGGCTATGTTTGTAAATGCTTTAGGAATAAAACTTCTTTTAAACATACAAGATGGAGAAATGAATGTTCTTGGAAAAGTTAGAGGAAGTAAAAAAATAATAAAAGAAATGATTTTAACTTTAAAAGAAGTAGAAAGAAAATCAGGAGAACCGATTATTTTGGTGGAATTTGAAAATGAAGAAGTATATCAAGGATTAAAAATTCAATTAGATGAATTTGATATTGAACATTTAAGACAAACTGTAGGATGTGCAGTAGGTATACATTCAGGTTCAAAGGTTTGTGCATTATTTTATGTAGAAAATTATTAAATTATAAGTTTAAACATGGATTATTTTTATTAAATAGTCCATGTTTTTTATATATTATAAATAATATAATTAAATAAAAAAATGCAAAAACAAGTAATGCACTATATATTTTTTTTAATTTCTCTATTTGCATTAACTCCTCCATTAAAAGAAATAATCTAATCCATAAGATTTATATTTCTCCACATCATCTTTTAAGTATTTTTCTCTTATTTTTTCAAAGAACCCTTCTTCTTTTAAGCTTTTTAAAGCTTCATTTATTTTATATTTTAATCGCTCATCTCCTTTTCTCATACCTATTGCCCATCCTTTTACATTAGGTAATGGATTTAATAATAACTTTATATTACTTAAATTTTTACTTCCTTCTATAAGACTTAATGGATCATAAATAAAAGCACTACTATTTCCATTATTAACATCTAACATAGCAGCTGAAACCTCTGTAAAATCTTTCAATTTAGCTTTAGGTAAATTTTGTTTCACCCATAAAGAACCAGCTGTTCCTTGTTTTGCTGCTATAATATATTTAGAATTATTTAGTTCTTTAAAATTATTTATGGTTTTTGAATTATTGATTACTAATGCTAAATCTGATTTAGCATATTCGTCACTAAAATCTATACTTTTAAGTCTTTCCTCAGTTATACTCATAGAAGAAATTATTAAATCTATATTTTTACTTTGTAATGCTGGTATTAAACTTGAATAATCTATATTTTTTATTTCTACTTTTTTTCCTAATTTTTCTCCTATAGCTTTTGCCAATTCAACAGAAACCCCTAAAGGATTACCTTTAGAATCAACTGTTTCAAAAGGTGGAAATTTAAGTTCCATTCCAATAATTAAATCATTTTTATCTAAAGTAGTCTTTAAATTATTTCTATTATAAAATACACCAATTGTTGCTATAATCATTATAAAAATTAATATTGAAATTTTTATAATGTATTTAGTTTTTTCATGCATACTAATACATTACTC
Source organism: Clostridium tarantellae (assembly GCF_009295725.1). GTDB lineage: Bacteria > Bacillota > Clostridia > Clostridiales > Clostridiaceae > Sarcina > Sarcina tarantellae. Next base: position 117 of record NZ_WHJC01000046.1, on the reverse strand, counting down.
CTTCTTAATATAAAAATATTATTTTTATACTTTATTTTATAATAATAATTATCAATTATCAACTTTATAATTTTTATTATATTTCTTAGCTACTTATTAATCTATATAAATATATCT